>JBMOEP010000121.1:0-6239 GCA_049314675.1 Phenylobacterium sp. | reverse complement strand
CCGGGCCTCGACGGTATCCGAGAAGGGCGAATTCGCGATCCGGGGGGGCGTCATCGACGTCTTCCCGACCGCCTCAACCGAACCCGTACGTCTGGACCTGTTTGGCGACACCCTGGAGTCCATCCGGGCGTTTGATCCCGAGACCCAGAGGTCCACGCGGCAACTCTCAGAGGTCTCCCTCCTGCCGGTCAGCGAAATCCTCCTCGACGCCGCTGCGGTTTCAAGGTTCCGCCGAGGCTATGTGGAGGCCTTTGGAGCCCCGGGTGGAGATCCGTTGTACGACACCGTCAGCGGCGGTGGGCGCCGTGCCGGCATGGAGCACTGGCTGCCCCTGTTCTACGGCGGCCTTGCGACCCTCTTCGATTACCTCCCAGAGGGACTCCTGGTGGGCATGGACGCCCTGGTGGAGTCCGCCCTCGCAGAACGCTTCGCCCAGGTCGCAGACGCCTTCGAGGCGCGCGACCAGGCGGATCGGCGTAGTCAGTATCGGCCCCTGGCTCCCGACGCCCTCTACCTGTCCCCGGAGACCTTCGCGGCCGCTCTTGCGACCCGCAGCGTCCGGCGCTTCAGCGGACTGTCCGGGGAGCCCGGAAGCATCGCCGTCGACATGGGCGCGCGGAGCGGAAGGTCCTTTGCCGCAGAGCGTCGCCAGGACTCCGTGAACCTCTTCGAGGCGACGGTTGCCCACGCCCGCGCCCTGACCGTCGCCGGCAAGCGGGTGCTCTTCGCATCCTGGACGGAGGGTTCGTCCGAACGCCTGGGCCTGATGCTTGCAGACCACGGACTGGGTCAGGCCGCCCTGGCACCCTACTGGGACGCGGCCCGGGCCAATGATCCCCGCCAGCCGCAAAGGATCGTCCTGCCCCTGGAAGCCGGGTTCGAAACGCCGGACCTGGCCGTCATCGCCGAGACTGACATCCTTGGCGACCGCCTGGCACGGCCGGGGCGGCGCCGACGCGCCTCGAACTTCCTGGCGGAGGCCTCGGCCCTGACGCCTGGAGACCTGGTTGTCCACATCGATCATGGCATCGGGCGCTACGAAGGGCTTCGCACCCTGGATGTGCAGGGTGCGCCCCATGATTGCCTCGAATTGCAGTACGGCGGGGAGGCCAAACTCTACCTGCCGGTTGAAAACATCGACCTGCTGACCCGGTATGGCTCGGAGGGGGACGGTGTCCAGCTGGACCGCCTGGGCGGCGCGGCCTGGCAATCCCGAAAGGCCCGCGCCAAGGCCCGGCTGCGCGACATGGCGGAGGGGCTTATCCGGATCGCCGCGGAACGGGCCATGCGCTCGACGGATGCCCTTCTACCGCCCCATGGCGTCTTCGAGGAATTCTGCGCGCGGTTCCCCTTCGAGGAGACGGACGACCAGCTTACGGCGATCGAGGACGTCCTGGAGGACTTCGCATCGGGCCATCCGATGGATCGGCTGATCTGTGGGGACGTCGGTTTCGGCAAGACCGAGGTCGCCCTCCGCGCCGCCTTCGTCGCGGCCATGAGCGGCCTGCAGGTGGCGGTGGTGGCCCCGACGACCCTGTTGGCTCGCCAGCACTTCAAGACCTTCACGGAACGCTTCCAGGGCTGGCCCATCCGGGTGGCGCGGTTGTCCCGGCTGACCCCGGCCCGCGAGGCGGCCGAAGCGCGGGAGGGTCTCAAAAAGGGCGAGATCGAAGTTGTGATCGGCACCCATGCGGTGCTGTCAAAGCAGGTCGGCTTCTCGCATCTCGGCCTGGTGATCGTGGATGAGGAGCAGCACTTCGGCGTCAAGCATAAGGAAAAGCTCAAGGAGCTCCGGGCGGACGTCCACATGCTCACCCTCACGGCAACCCCCATTCCCCGGACCCTGCAAATGGCGCTGTCAGGGATCCGCGAGATGTCCATCATCGCCACGCCACCTGTGGACCGCCTGGCTGTTCGGACCTACGTGACCCCGTTCGATCCCGTGGCCCTGCGCGAGGCCCTCCTCCGGGAGAAGTTCCGGGGCGGCCAGGCCTACTATGTGGTCCCGCGCATTTCCGACCTGCCCGACATCGAGCGTTTCCTGCGAGAGCAGGTCCCGGAGGTCCGTTTCGCTGTCGGCCATGGCCAGATGGCGCCAACCCAGCTCGAGACCGTCATGAGCGCTTTCTACGACGGCGACTACGACGTTCTCCTGTCCACAACCATCGTTGAGAGCGGGCTCGATATCCCCACCGCCAACACCCTGATCATCCATCGTTCAGACATGTTCGGCCTGTCCCAGCTCTACCAGTTGAGGGGCCGTGTCGGACGCTCCAAGGCCCGCGCCTACGCCTACCTGACGACCCCCTCCGAGCGTCCGATCACCCTGTCCGCAGAGCGCAGGCTCAAGGTCCTTCAGTCCCTCGACAGCCTTGGGGCTGGTTTCCAGCTGGCCAGTCACGACCTAGACCAGAGGGGTGGCGGCAACCTCCTGGGCGAGGAGCAGTCCGGCCATATCCGGGAGGTCGGCGTCGAGCTCTACCAGCAGATGCTCGAGGATGAGGTGTCGGAGCTGAAGGCGAGGGGCGGGGACACGCCTGCACCCGACCGCGGATGGAGCCCGCAGATCAACACCGGCGTCGCCGTCCTGATCCCGGAGGCCTATGTCCCGGACCTGAACGTCCGCCTCGCCCTCTACCGTCGCCTCTCCGACGCCGAGCAGGCCTCGGACCGGGAGGCCCTCGCCGCAGAGCTGATCGACCGCTTCGGGCCACTCCCGCCTGAGGCTGCCCAGTTGCTCAAGGTGGTCGGCATCAAGGGGATGTGCCGTGAGGCCAATGTCGCCAAGATCGACGTGGGCCCCAAGGGGGCGGTGATCAGCTTCCGGAATGAGGTCTTCGGCAACCCCGCCGGCCTGGTCCAGCACATCCAGAAGAACGCCGTCACCTGGCGCCTGCGCCCAGACAACAAGGTGGTGGTGAGGGGTGAGTGGGAGAGCCCAGCCCAGAGGCTGAACGCCGCTGATATGATCCTGAAGGCCCTGTCCGACCTCGCGGCCTGACACCCGCAGATCACCCGCCAGATCGGGCCATTTCAGCTGCAGCCTCCAGGGCCGCTTCGACATGGGCGGGGTTTCCGACCTCAACAGCCCCGATGTCGAACTCGAGGATGAAGGGGCGACGACCATCGCCTCCATCGAAGGCCGTCCTGCTGATAACCGCGGCGATCCGGTCCGCAGCGATACGGGCGGCTGCCTCGGGGGTCGCCGGCAGGGCGATGGCGAAGTGCTCGGGACCCAGCCGGGCGGCGGTGTCCTCAACCCGTATCAACCGGGACACCATCGAACCCAGCTGTGGGAAGGCCTTGTCGAGCCAGCCTGTGCGACGCGCTTCCGCAACCTCCTCAGTCTCGTGGACCCTGAGGACAACGAGAGAGAGAGGACGGTTCCGGGTCGGCGCCGCGCTGGCGAGCCTGCCAAGGTGCTGGCTGAAAAGCTCGCGGGTGAAGAGCCCCGTTTCAGGGTCCATGAACCGGAGGGTCCGGGCAGTCTCCAGAGCCGACCGGATCGCGGCCTGCCGGCGATAGCTCCGCGCCAGCTCCAGGGCACGCCAAGCCGTTTCGGGTTCCGGGGTCTCCGGCGAGGCAACGTCCGAAATACCCCTTGCATAGGCATCGGCAGCGGTCATCCCACCCAGGGTCTTCATGTAGAGCAGGCAGGGTATGTGGTAGAGGCGGCTATTGCGACGCATGCCGCCTGCGATCGCCATGGCGCTGTCGGCGGCGTCGCCTCCCCAGAGCACCACGGTGTCAAAGTCGGACTCATGCAGGAAGTCGAAGGCTGTGTAGCTGGTGAAGGCTCCGATCACTTCGGCGCCGGCGGCTTCGAGGCAGTTTGACAGCCCCAGGAACTGGGGGGTGGGATCGCCTACAGCCAACAGACGGAGCGGCGCCAGGCTGGGCCCGGGATCCTCCAGCTCGACCCCCATAAGACCGAAGGTTCCCTGGCGGAGCCGATATTCTTCCTCGGCTACGCAGGTCCGGACCAGGCTCTCCAGCCGCATGGCGACCTGGGCGGGGTAGACCGGATCGGCCAGTCGCAGGTCAAAAGCCTCAGAGGGCTTGACGCCGCTTCCGCCGCCAATCGCCAGCACCGGGATCCGGCGCGGCGCGGCAAGCAACCTGAGCTTCCGGGCCAGGGCCTCGGCCTCCTCAATGCCGTCGGAAAGGTCGATAACCACGGCCTGGACACCAAGGTCCTGAAGCGCTGCCTCGGCGGCATAGGGGCCCCTTGCGGTGATGGTTCGCCAGCCAAGCTGGTCCATGCCTTCAGAGAGGGGCCCCGCCATCTCGTCTGATCGGGCCGCAATCAGGAGGCGGGCCTGAGGCACCATTCTAACCGGCTCCAAAAATGCCAGGCGACACGCTGCTGCCCGAGGCAATAGATAGTGTGGAATCGGGCGCTCTGGACAGTCCGTTTTGAGGGAGAGGGCAATGGCTGGAGTGCTGGCGGGACAGACGGCAATCATCACCGGCGCTTCGGGTGGGCTGGGGGGGCATTTCGCGCGCCTTCTGGCTGCCGAGGGTGCCGCCGTTGCCCTGACCGCCCGGCGGCTCGACAGGATTGAAACCCTTGCGGGCGAGATCGCCGGAGCCGGTGGTCGGGCCATGGCCCTGAGGCTTGACGTCGCCGATGCGGAGACCATCCCTGCCGCCTTCGGAGAGATCGAAACGGCCCTGGGACCGGTTTCGATCCTGATCAACAACGCCGGAGTTGGCGGTGAGGGGCAGGCCCTGGACCTTACCGTCGAGACCTGGGACCAGACCTTCGACGTCAATGTCCGGGGCGTCTTCTTCGCCGCCCAGGCCGCGGCGAGGATCATGTTGGCGAACGGCACCGCCGGGCGCGCCGATGCGCGCATCGTCAACATCGCGTCCATCGCCAGCCACACTGTGCTTCCTGGCCTGTCGGCCTACAACGCCTCGAAGGCCTCGGTCGCCATGCTGACCCGGAGTCTGGCGCGGGAATGGGCCCGGAAAGGGATCGCCGTGAACGCCCTCTGCCCGGGCTATATTGAGACGGACATCAACGGCTTCTGGTGGGGAACTGAAGGCGGACAAAAGCAGATGAAGCTGTTCCCGCGCCGTCGCCTCATGGAGGCAAACGACCTCGATGCGGCCTTCATGATGCTCTGCGGCCCCGCGGCCCGGGCGATTGCGGGGAGCGTCATCACCATCGATGATGGCCAAACCCTCCCCGGGGGCGGCTGACCTTGCCAGGCCTGGCCTAACCGGGGCAGGTTTGAATCATAATCAAAGGGAGACAGACATGCGCCAGGGACCCCTGACCGGCCTCAAGATCATCGAATTCGCGGGCATCGGGCCCGGCCCCTTTTGCGGCATGCTCCTTTCGGACCTTGGCGCGGACGTGGTGAGGATCGACCGGAAGGGCCAGGGGCGGGGCAGTCCCGCGGACATCACCGCCCGGGGTCGGCGCTCCGTGGGCCTGGACCTGAAGAACCCCGCTGCCATCGAGACCTGCCTCAAGCTCTTCGAGACCGCAGACGTCGTCTTTGAAGGCTTTCGCCCCGGGGTCATGGAGCGGCTTGGCCTGGGTCCCGACCTGGCCCTGAAGCGCAATCCGAAACTGGTCTATGGCCGGATGACGGGCTGGGGCCAGTTCGGGCCCTATGCCCAGGCAGCCGGACACGACATGAACTACATCGCCATCACCGGGGCGCTCCACGCCATCGGCACTGAGGACAAGCCCGTCCCGCCGCTCAATCTGGTGGGCGACTTCGGCGGCGGGGCCCTCTACCTCGCCTTCGGCATACTGGCCGGGGTGATCAAGGCGCGCGAGACCGGCGAGGGCCAGGTCATCGACTGCGCCATGAGTGATGGGGCGGCTTCCCTGATGTCCATGTTCTACGGTTTCAAGGCCTCTGGCGCCTGGACGGAGGGCCGGAGATCCAACCTGCTCGACGGCGGGGCGCACTTCTACGACACCTACGCCTGCAAGGACGGGTCGTGGGTCTCCATCGGCTCCATCGAGCCGCAGTTCTATGCGCTGCTGCTGGAGAAGACGGGTCTCAGCGCCGACACTGCGTTCCAGGCGCAGATGGATCGCAGCGCCTGGCCGGCGCTGTCGGACAAGATCGCCGCCGTGCTCAAGACGAAGACACGGGCCGAATGGTGCGCGCTCATGGAAGGCAGCGACGTGTGTTTTGCGCCGGTGCTGTCGTGGGACGAAGCGACCAAGCACCCCCACAACGTCGCGCGCGAGACGTTTCTGGAGGTGGAGG
>JBMOEP010000120.1:0-6247 GCA_049314675.1 Phenylobacterium sp. | reverse complement strand
TGCTGCAGCGCTCGCCGACCTATTTCATCCCGGGACGGAACGCCAACGAGCTGGCCGACACCTTGCGCCAGCTCGAGATCAATGAGACCTGGATCCACGAGATCGTCCGCCGGAAGATCCTGTTCGACGGCGGCGAGTTCACCCGGCGCTCCTTCGAGGAGCCGGAGGTTGTCAGGAACGAGCTGCTGTCGGGCGTCCGCGCCTTCCTCGGCGACGAGGCCGTGCAGGAAAACTTCACGCCCAAGTATCGCCCCTGGAGCCAGCGGATCGCCTTCGTGCCCGAGGGCGACCTCTTCAAGTCGGTGATCGCTGGCCAGGCCAGCGTCGTGACCGACGAGATCGACCGCTTCGTCCCGGAGGGCGTGAGGCTGAAGTCCGGCAGGGTGATCGAGGCCGACGTGGTCGTCACCGCCACGGGCTTCCACCTGAGCGTGCTGGGCGACATCGAGATGACGGTCGACGGCAAGCCCCTCGACATGTCCAAGACCGTCACCTACCGCGGCATGATGTTCACCGGCGTGCCGAACCTGGTCTGGGTGTTCGGCTATTTCCGGGCCAGCTGGACCCTTCGGGTGGACCTGCTCGGCGACTTCGTCTGCCGGCTGCTCGACCACATGAAGACGAAGGGTGTGAAGCGGGTGACGCCCGAGCTCCGGCCCGAGGACAAGGACATGACCCTGGGTCCCTGGATGGACCCCGAGGACTTCAATCCGGGCTACCTGCAGCGCGGTGGCCACCTCCTGCCCAAGTCGGGTGACAAGCCTGAATGGCGCCACAGCCAGGACTACTGGCGGGAAAAGGACGAACTGCCGAAGATCGACCTGGACGACCCGATCTTCCGCTACGGGAACTGAAACGTCGGGGCGCGGCGCTCAGTTGAGGGTCGCGCCGCCTGTCCCCCCCGCCTGGAGCACGGCGACGCAGGCGATGATGTCGTCCCAGTCGGCAAGCCCCTTGCGGTCGCCCATGGCAGCGAACTCCGCGGCCCGGAGGGTGGCGATCACCTCGGCATCCTCGCCATACTGGGCGATGAGGGTCTCGGCGGCGGCGCGGGTCTGTTCAGGAAAGGCGGGGCCTTTGGGCATGGCGGACCTTGGAGCATCAGGTCGGCAAGCTCTGGACCGGCGCGCGGCGCGTGGCAAGATCAGGACGCTGAGGGGGACCCGCGCATGAAGGACCGGTTTGGACTGGAGACCCGGGGAAGCCCCCGGGCGGTGGCCGCCCTGGAGCAGGCCGTGGAGGCCCTCTTCGCCATGCGGCCCGAGGCCATGGGTTTCCTCAAGACCGCGGCCTCCGACCCGGACTGCGCCCTGGGACGGATGCTGGGCGCCTATCTGGGCCTGATGTCGTCGGAACGCGGCCCGGGCGAGTCCGGGGTTGCGAGGATGGGCGACATCATCCCGGCGGATGACCGGGAGGCGGCGCACCTGGCGGTGATCCAGGCCTGGGTAGCGGGAGACACGGCCGGGGCCAGCCGGCGGCTGGACGCCGTGCTGGAGACCTGGCCGGCTGACCCCATCGCCCTGAACGCCGCCCACCAGCTGGATTTCTTTCTGGGCGACGCCGGAAGGCTGAAGCGCCGACCGGCTGCGGCGCTGACGGCCTGGAATCCAGCCGACCCCGCCTATCCCTACCTGTTCGGCCTGCAGGCCTTCGGGCTTGAGGAGTTGGGTGAGTATCCCGCCGCCGAGGCCTCGGCCCGGCAGGCCCTGGAGGGCGCGCCCGATGACGTCTGGGCCCAGCACGCCCTTCTCCACGCCCTCGAGATGCAGGGCCGAGCGCAGGCGGGCCTCGACCTGCTGGACGCCCGCAGGCCGCACTGGGGGCACGACCATTTCCTGAAGGTCCACACCTCCTGGCATGCCGCCCTCTTCGCCCTCGAGACCGACGGGGCGGACCGGGCCCTGGCCCTGCACGACGCTGCCGTCTGGGATGGCGGGCCCGATCCCCTGGCCATGACCCTGATCGATTCGGCGGGCCTGCTCTGGAGGCTGAAGCTGGACGGCGTGGACGCGGGCGGGCGCTGGGACCGGCTGTCGGACGAATGGGCCCTGCATGACGAGGGGGCCTGGTACGCCTTCAACGATCTACACGCCGTACTGGCTCACTGCGGTGCCGGGCGGCTGGACCGGGCGGCGGCCCTGGTCGACCGCATGGCCGAGGCGGCCGCGAACCCGGACCCGGCGGCGACCAATGCCCAGGTCCTGAATGCGGCGGGGCTGTCAGCGGCGCGGGGCGTCCTGGCCTTCGCCAGGGGCGATTTTGCAGCCTGCGTCGCCTGGCTGGCGCCCGTGCGGCGTCTCCTGTCGGTGTTCGGTGGCAGCCACGCCCAGCGCGACGCCTGGCAGAGGACCCTGCTGGTTGCAGCCCTGCGCAGCGGCGAGACCGGCTTCGCCCGGGTGCTGGTGGGCGAGCGGCTGGCTGAGCGTCCGGACAGCGTTTGGGGCCAGGCGCGCCTGACTGAGCTGGACGCCCTCAGTCGATGAAGGTGAAGCGGTTGAAGCCCTCGGCGTCGGTCTCCAGGCGGACCCGGCGGCCGATGGGCTCGCGGGCGGCGAGCTCGGCGAAGGCGGCCTCTGAAGCCTGGTTGGCGGCGGCGCGGCGTCCGTCCGGCAGGCGGGCGATGACCACGATGGCGGGCCCCGAACGGGTTGTGGTGGTGGTGTAGGTCTCCACCGTGCCCTCGCCCGTCGCCGTGTCGACCTCCAGCCCGGGGACCGGATCGTAGGGGATCTTCGCCCGCCGGGCCTCGGGCCGGCTCCAGTCGGCGGGCGTCGTGGAATAGACCCCGGCGGAGTACTTCGAGAGCATGCCGCCATTGGCGCCGATGAAACCGAAGGCTCCCGGGTGGGCGCGCAGGGCCGGGACGACCTCGGCGATGGCGTGCATGGAGTAGTTGTTTCCGGCTCCGCCGAAGTACGGCAGGCCGCCCGTCAGGGTCAGGCCGCGAGGGTCGTCCGCGGCGATACCCAGGCCGTCGATCATGTTGAACACGGCGATGGGGAAGCAGGAGTAGAAGTCGAAGACCGCCATGTCGTCGACGGACTTGCCCGCCAGCTCAAGGGCCCTGCGGCCGGCGGCGATGGCGGAGGGGCTGGCCGACAGGTCGGGCCGCTCCATGATCGTCAGTTCGTTGGCGTCGGCCTGGCCGTGCAGGTAGACGAAGCGGTCCTCGGGAATGCCCAGGGCGCGGGCGCGGGCCACCGAGGTCAGGATCACCGCCGCGGCCTGGTTCACCTGGTCCCTGGCCACCAACATGCGGGTGAAGGGATCAGCGACGATCCGGTTTTTCTCGCTGACGGCGACCAGTTCCTCGGCGGTCTTCTCGACCGGCGAGGCGGAATAGGGATTGGCCGCGGCCACCCGTGTGAAGGGCGCGAACAGCTCGCCCATCTTCCGGGCGTAGGTCGGCCGGTCGAGGCCCAGGCGGGCCCGGCGCGCGTTCTCAAACAGGGCATAGGCGGGAATGGCCCCGGTGATCCGGTGCTTGAGGATCGACGGGGTGAACATGCCTTCGAGGCCGTAGCCACGGTCCTCCATCGACCCCTCGACGGTCTCGGACCAGTCGGGGGTCTCGCCTTTGGCATTCAGGGTCAGGACGGTGGACATGGCCTCGGAACCCACCAGCAGGACCGCCTGGGCCTCACCGCTGGCGATCGCCTCGCAGAACTCGCCCACCAGCCGCTGGGGGCCCTGGCCACCGGTGATCTCCAAGATCGCCCGGGCCGGGTCCGCGCCAATGCGCAGGGCGACCGAACGGGGGAAGTTGTTGGAGGCGCCAAAGGGGGCCTTCGCCCCCGGTGAGGAGATCTCGAACTGGCGGATAGCGACGATCACGTCCAGGGCGCCGGCGAGGTCGCCGGAGGCGCCGGCGTCGGCCAGGGCGGCACGGGCCGCTTCTCCGGCGAGGTCGGCGGGGGAGAGGGCGCGATAGCCGGGGTCCGTCGGGCGCTCTGCTGCCTGCCCGACCCCGATCAGCACAGGTGTGCGGTCATCCGTTGAAGACATCGTGAAATCCTTCCTCGGCCGCAGGACGGCCGGAACCTCTTACTTTTCCTCGAGCAGGCGATCGATCACCGCGGCGGCGTCCTTGCCGCCCCAGTCCGCCTCACCCAGCATCCGCGCACGTTCCACACCGTCGCGACCGAAGACCAGGGTCGTCGGCATGGCAGCCGTCGGAGGGATTAGCGAGAAGGGCAGGTTGGACTTGGGGTCGCGGTAGAAGGCGAGGGGCGCGTTCTTGGCGATGAAGGCCCGGGCCTTGTCCGCATCCTTGTCGCGGTCAATGGAGATGGCCAGGACAACGACGTCCCGGCCCTTCTGGGCCTCGGCCAGCTTGGCGAGGGTCGGCATCTCCAGGATGCAGGGGGCGCACCAGGTGGCCCACAGGTTCACGACGACGACCTTGCCGCGGAAGTCGCCGATCCGCACGGGCTTGCCGTCTGCGTCAAGGAAGCTGGTGGCAGGCGCAGCAGAGGCCTCGGCGGGCAGGACCAGGCGGGACATCTCGCCCCGGGTCAGGTCCTTGAGGCCACCCTTCGCCCGAGGGGTTATGAAAGCCTGGCTGATGATGTAGAGAACGACGGCGACGCCGACCAGGGCAGCGCCCCAGAGGGCGAACTTCAGAACGCCCACCCTGGGAGATCCGGCTTCCTTATCCTGGCTCATGATGACCGAAGACTCCCAAGACGATCCGAAAACAGCCCCCCAGGGGGGCCAAGCCATGTGGGGCGGCCGGTTTGCTGTCCGGCCCGACGACCTGATGCAGGCGATCAACGTCAGCATCGGTTTCGACAGGCGGCTGGCTGACCAGGATCTGGCTGGCTCCCGCGCCCACGCGGCGATGTTGCGCAAGCAGGGCGTGATTACAAGCGAAGACGAAGCGGCCATCCAATCGGGGCTCAACGCCATCGCCGGCGAGATCCAGGACGGGACCTTCCCCTTTCGCGAGGCGTTCGAGGACATCCACATGAACGTGGAGGCCCGCCTGCGCGAGTTGATCGGGCCCGCGGCAGGACGCCTTCACACCGCCCGAAGCCGCAATGACCAGGTGGCACTGGACTTCCGCCTGTGGGTACGGGAGGCCTGCGACCGGACCCTGGCACAGCTCCACCGCCTCCAGGTCGCCCTGCTGGATCGCGCCGAGCAGCACGCTGCCACGCTCATGCCAGGGTTCACCCACCTCCAGCCCGCCCAGCCGGTGACCTTCGGCCACCACCTGATGGCCTATCTCGAGATGTTCGGCCGCGATGCTGGGCGCTTCGCCGACGCCCGTACGCGCATGAACGAGTGTCCGCTCGGGGCTGCGGCGCTGGCCGGTTCACCCTTCCCCATCGACCGGGAGGCCACAGCCAGGGCCCTGGGCTTCGACCGGCCCACGGCCAACTCCCTCGACAGCGTCTCGGACCGCGACTTCGCCCTCGAGGCCCTGGCCGCAGCCACGCTCTGCGGCATCCACCTGTCGCGCCTAGCCGAGGAGCTGGTCATCTGGACGACGCCCCAGTTCGGCTTCGTGCGCCTGTCGGATGCCTTCTCCACCGGTTCGTCCATCATGCCGCAGAAGCGCAATCCCGACGCCGCCGAGCTTGTCCGGGCCAAGGTCGGACGGCTGATGGGGTCCTTCACCCAGCTGACGATCGTCATGAAGGGCCTGCCGCTGGCCTATTCCAAGGACATGCAGGAAGACAAGGTCCCGACCTTCGAGGCCTTCGACGCCCTCGAGCTGTCCCTGGCGGCCATGACCGGAATGATCCTCGACCTGGAACCCGCCGTCGACCGGATGGCTGCGGCAGCGGGCGCCGGCTTTTCAACCGCCACCGACCTCGCCGACTGGCTGGTCCGCACCCTCGACATGCCCTTCCGCGACGCCCACCACGTGACCGGAGCAGCCGTGAAGCGGGCGGAGGCGCTCGGCGTCGACCTGCCAGGCCTGCCCCTCGCCGAGTTCCAGGCCCTGTGCCAGGGGATCACCCCGGCCGTGTTCGAGGTCCTGACTCCTGCGGCCTCTGCGGGAAGCCGCCAGAGCTACGGCGGCACAGCGCCCGACCAGGTCCGCCTTCAGGCGGCCCGCTGGAGGGAGAAGCTGTCATGAGGCTCGCACGGCTGGCCCTCGTCGGACTGATCCTGGCCCTCCCCGCCGTGTCGGCCTGCGGCAAGCTGGGCCGGCTCGAGCGCCCCGAACCCCGCCCGGGCCAAGCGCGGGACCTCGACGCCGGTGCCGAGCCCGGTCAGGTCCTCCGGACCACCG
>JBMOEP010000119.1:0-6275 GCA_049314675.1 Phenylobacterium sp. | reverse complement strand
GCGACGTCGTCGGCCTCCACCTCAGCCCTTGTCCCGAAGCAGGCGGGCCTTGTCCCTCTGCCAGTCCCGTTCGGCCGCGGTCTCGCGCTTGTCGTGCAGCTTCTTGCCCTTGGCCAGGGCCAGCTCCAGCTTGGCCAGGCCCTTGTCGTTCCAGTAGAGCTTGGTCGGGATCAGGGTCCGGCCCTCGCGCTGGACAGAGCCGATCAGGCTGTCCAGCTGCTTGCGGTGCAACAGCAGCTTCCGGTGCCGGCGGGGCTCATGATTGAAGCGGTTGGCCTGGGCATAGGGCGGGATGTCGGCGTTGATCAGGTAGATGTCCTGGCCCTCCACCGCCGCGTAGGACTCGGCGATATTGGCCCGGCCGTTGCGCAGGGACTTCACCTCCGTCCCGGTCAGGGCGAGGCCGGCCTCGAAGGTTTCCTCGAGGAAGTAGTCGAATCGCGCGCGGCGGTTTTCAGCGATGAGATTGACCATGGCGGGGGGCGTCAGACGACGCCGACCTCGGCGAGGGCGGCATCAACCTCCCGGCGCGAAGTCTCGGAGGCCGGGGCAATGGGCAGGCGGACGGTTTCCTCGCAGAGGCCCAGCCGCGACAGGGCGTACTTGGTGGGCGACGGCGAGGCGTCGGTGAACAGGGCCCGGTGCAGGCGCAAGAGGCCATCCTGCCAACGGCGGGCGGTCTCCCAGTCGCCCGCCAGGGCGGCCTCATAGAAGGCGGAGACCTGGACCGGCGCGACATTGGCCGAGACTGAGATGCAGCCATGGCCACCATGGGCCATGTAACCAAGGGCGGTGGGGTCGTCTCCCGACAGCATGACCCAGTCCGGGCCGCAGGTGATGCGCTGCTGGGTCGCCCGGACAAGGTCGCCGGTCGCGTCCTTGACCCCGACGATGTTGGGCAGGGCGCTCAGCCGGGCCAGGGTGGCATCCGAGATGTCAACGCTGGTCCGGGACGGCACGTTGTAGACCAGAACCGGCAGCTGCACGGCGTCGTTGATGGCGGCGTAGTGGGCGTAGAGGCCCTCCTGGCTGGGGCGGTTGTAATAGGGCGTGACGACCAGGGCGGCGTCGGCGCCGATCTGCTTGGCGTGGCGCACCAGTTCGATGGCCTCGGCAGTGGAGTTCGATCCGGCACCGGCGATCACGGGGACTCGCCCCGCTGCGGTCTGGACGGCGAGTTCGACGACCCGGCGGTGCTCATCATGGCTCAGGGTGGCGGTCTCGCCCGTCGTGCCGACCGGCACGAGCCCGTGCACGCCGCCCTCGATCTGCCGCTCGACGAGGCGAATGAAGGCGACCTCGTCGACCTCGCCGCCCCGGAAGGGGGTCACGAGGGCCGGGAAGACGCCCCTGAACAAGGGATCGGACATGGGATACAGAATACCGTAAGAACGCGGCCGCCGGTTGCGACCTAGGGTCAGGGGCGGACAATATGGCTGACAGCCCCCCCGCCGCAACCGATTGAGTCGGGGTTCGGGCCAGGCCGCTGGCGGAGTGGAACGTTGAAGCGCGTGGTGAGACGGATTGTCGCGACCGGCCTGGTCGTGGGGCTGGGCGTTTTCCCGGTTGCCTCGGACGCCCAGGCACCCGCGATTCCCGGCGCGCCGCCGGTCGACTCCCCCCCGCCCGTCACCGCCTCGCCGACCCCCGCAACAGGACCCCAGGCTCCGACATCGGCATGGGTGCCTTCGCTCCCTGAGCCGCCCCGCTCGGCCTACATCAGCAATGCCGATGCGGCGGCCCTGCAGGAGGTCATCGGGGGGGCCCGGCGAGGCGACGTGCGCGGCGCCCAGGACGCCCTTGCCCGGATCTCCGAACCCGCCGCCCGGCAGCTGGGTCGCTGGGTGCTTCTCGACACCAATGGTCCCAGCCTCGGCTTCGAGGAGGTGAACCGGTCCCTTCGCGAGATGGCGGACTGGCCACGTCCGGCGCGTAGGCGCCAGGCGGCCGAACGCCTGATCGAGACCTCCGGCCTGCCGCCGCGCCAGGTCATCGCCTGGTTCGGTCGCGAGCCGCCGGCCACGCCCCAGGGGGTCATGGCCCTGGCCGCCGCCCAGCGGGCTTCCGGCGACAGTCGGGCCGCAGCCGATCTGATCCGTGGCGCCTGGCGCGGGCGCCCCTTCGAAGTGGACCTCCAGCGCACGATGATGGGCCGGTTCGGCGAAGTCCTTACTCAGGACGATCATGTCCGGCGCGCAGACATGCTGCTCTTCGGTGCCCAGGGGCCCGCCGCCCGGGACCTCATCCCCCTCCTGCCCGCCGACCAGCAGGCCCTTGCCCAGGCCCGGATCGCCTTCCGCCAGAAGTCGCCCGCGGCCCTCGCCCTCGCCGAAGCCCTTCCCCCCTCCGTGGCCGGGGCACCGGGCCTCGCCTACGAGAAGGCGGCCCACTACCGGCGGACGGGCATGGACACCCTCGCCCGGGCGGAACTGGCCCGGTTCCCCCGGGAAGTCTGGTCCGAGGAGATGGGCGCGCGGATCTGGGATGAGCGCTACCAGATGACCCTTGCGGCCCTCCGCTACGGCGACTCCCGCGGCGCCTACGAGGCTGCCGCCAATACTGGCCTGAAGACCGGCGCCGACGCCGTCGAGGCCGAATTCTATGCCGGATGGATCGCCCTGACCCGGCTGAAGACTCCCGCCCTGGCCGAGGGGCACTTCAAGCATATCGACCGGGTCGGGACCTCGCCCATCACCCTGGCCCGGGGGCTCTACTGGCGGGGCCGGGCGGTGGAGGCCCTTTCCGGGATCGACGCCGCCGACGTCTTCTACAGGGCTGCGGCGCGACATCGGACGACCTTCTACGGACAGCTGGCGGCGGAGCGGGCCGGCTATGCCACCCTCGACCTCGGCCGGGATCCGAACATCGGTCCGAGGGAGCGGGCCCGCTTCGAGGCGCGAGACACGACGAAGGCCGCGCGGATCCTCTACGACATCGGGAACCGGGACCTATTCCGCAACTTCGTCCTCGGCATGGACGACGTTTATGACAACGAGGCCGACCAGGCCATGCTTGTGGACCTAGTGCGGGGATACGGCGACCAGGACACCTCGATGAAGGTGGTTCGC
The DNA here is from genome assembly GCA_049314675.1 of Phenylobacterium sp. GTDB lineage: Bacteria > Pseudomonadota > Alphaproteobacteria > Caulobacterales > Caulobacteraceae > Phenylobacterium. Next base: position 3,207 of record JBMOEP010000119.1, on the reverse strand, counting down.
GCGGCCGCCCAGCGGGGCTTCATCCTGCCGGACCGGGGCTATCCCATGCGCACGCCGCCATCGGGCGTCTCCAACGCCCCCGAGCCCGCTCTGGTCCTGTCCATTACGCGCCAAGAGAGCGGCTTCGACCCCCTGGTGCGGTCGGGCGTCGGGGCCCGCGGCATGATGCAGCTCATGCCAGCGACCGCCGCGGCCACCGCCCGGCAGGTCGGCGTCAGCTATTCCCCCTCCATGCTCGACGACCCCGACTACAATATGCGGCTCGGTTCGAGCTACCTGGGCAGCCTGATCTCCACCTTCTCAGGGTCCTACGTCATGGCCGTCGCCGGCTACAACGCCGGCCCCGGACGCTCGACGCAATGGGCCGCCTACTGCGGTGACCCCCGGTCGTCCCGCGTCGACCCGGTAGACTACATCGAGTGCATCTCCTTCTCCGAGACCCGCAACTACGTCATGCGGGTCCTGGAGGCGGTGGCCGTCTATCGCGCCAAGCTCCGCGGCGGGACCACGCCCCTGACCCTGACGGCGGACCTCCGCCGCGGCGTCTACACGGCCCCTGCTCCACAGGCTCAGGCAACGCCGGCCGTCGCCCCCGCGGGACAGGATCCAACCCCATGACCGACCGTCCCAGGGCCGCTCTGAGCCCCAGGGTCGACCCCGACCCGACCCTTCTGAGGACGGTCGGCTGGTCCGATTACGCCCTGGTGGACTCCGGCCTCGGCCGCAAGCTCGAACGCTATGGTCATCGCACCGTGGTCCGGCCAGAGCCCCAGTGCCTCTGGGCCCGGGGACTGGAGTCGGAGACCTGGGACTCGGCCGATGCGGTCTTCGATCCCAGCGATGAGGAAGACTCCGGCCGCTGGCGCTTCCACGATGCGCCCATCGAGCCCTGGGTCTCCGGCTGGGGCGCCGTTCGCTTCAACGGTCGATTTACCCCCTTCCGCCACCTGGCCTTTTTCCCGGAGCAGGCGGCCAACTGGGAGTGGCTGGACCAGACAGTGCGGGGCGCCGGACGGCCGCTCCGGATCCTCAACCTGTTCGGCTACACGGGGGTGGCGAGCCTGGTCTGCGCCGCTGCCGGCGCCCAGGTCACCCATGTCGACGCCTCCCGAAAGGCGATCGGCTGGGCCCGGGACAACGCCGCCCTGTCGGGGCTCGAGGACCGCCCGATCCGCTGGATCTGCGAGGACGCCCGCAAGTACGTCCAGCGCGAGCTGCGCCGGGGCGTGAAGTACGACGGCATCATCCTCGACCCGCCCAAGTACGGCCGGGGACCGGACGGCGAGGTCTGGCGCCTGTTCGAGGACCTCCCCAATCTCGTCGACACCTGCGCCGCCCTCCTCAGCCCCGACCCTGCCTTCCTGCTGCTCAACGCCTATGCCGAGCGCATCTCGGGTGCCGCCCTGGCTGGGCTGCTGGCGGACAAGCTTGAAGGTCGCGGCGGCAAGGTCGCCTGGGGCGAGCTCGTCCTGGTGGAAAGCGCCCGCCAGCGCGAGATCGGAATGAGCTTCTACGCCCGCTGGACCGCATGAGCGCCCCGTCCCGCCAGGTCACCTCCCTGACCAACCCCCTGGTCAAGGCGGTTCGCGCCCTGCATCAGGGAAAGACCCGGGACGAGACCGGGCAGTTCGTGGCGGAGGGCCTGAAGTTCATCATTGAAGCCCTTGAACTCGGTAAGTTTCCTGAGATCCTCCTCCATGGCCCCGAGGCTGCGGGACACCCCCTGCTCGAGCGCGCCCGCAAGTCGACCCTGGAGGCCGGCGGGCAGGTGATCGAGGTCACCCGGGACATCCTCTCCAAGGTCTCCCGGCGCGACAATCCCCAGGCTGTGATCGGGGTTTTCCGCCAGGTCTTCGCCCAGCTGGGCGAACTGGACCCCACCGCCGCGACGGGCTGGGTCGCCCTGCACAGGGTGCGCGATCCCGGTAACCTGGGCACGGTGATCCGCACAGCGGACGCCGCCGGCTGCGGGGCGATCATCCTCGTCGGCGAGTGCTGCGATCCCTACTCGGTGGAGGCGGTGCGGGCGACAATGGGGTCCATCTTCGCCCTGCCCCTCGTCCAGGTCGACGAGGCCGAGTTCGCTGCCTGGCGGGCCGACTGGCCGGGATCGGTGGTCGGGACCCTGCTGTCCGCCGCCGTCTCCCACGCCGAGGCGGACTATCGCCACCCGACCCTCATCCTGCTGGGCAATGAGCAGCAGGGCCTGCCGCCGGACATGGCCGCCCTGTGCGACGTCAACGTCAAGATCCCCATGCGCGGCCGGGCGGACAGCCTCAACCTGTCGGTGGCCGCAGGCATCATGATCTATGCTGTAACATCCTGATCTTCCTCAGGTTCCCCGTGGCTTAGCCCGAGAGGTCGGGGCCGCAGACGCAGGATCCTCCGGCCAGACATGGCGAGGATAGCGCCCCCGCATCTCAGCCCGCACCTCCCGCCAGGACCCCCGCCAGAAGCCGGGCAGGTCCCGGGTGGTCTGGATTGGTCGGTGGGCCGGCGAGGTCAGGGCCAGGGTCAGGGGTGCCCGCCCCTCCGCCACGGCGGGATGGGCTGACAGGCCGAAGACTTCCTGCACCCGCACCTCCACCCGCGGTCCGCCCGGCGCGGCATAATCGATGATGAAGCTGTTGCCGGTCGGCGCGGTCCAGCGGGCCGGGGCCAGGGCGTCCAGGCGTCGGGTCTGGCCGTAGTCGAGGCGGCTGACGAGGGCCGTACTCAGGCGGGCCGGCGACAGGTCCTTGAGGCTGCGCAGACCCTCCAGCGCCGGTCCCAGCCAGGCGTCGAGGTCAGCGGCCAGGGCCTCGTCCCCCAGGTCGGGCAGGTCTGGAAGGCCGAGCTCCCGCAGGAAGGCGATACGGGCCCGGAAGCTCGCCCCCGCCTCCCCCCAGGCCAGGGCGGCGATCCCGGCCTCCCGGGCCTGATCCAGCAGGGCAGCGCGGATGAGGTTAGACGAGGGTGCCTCGTCCAGGGTCTCCTTCAGCACCAGCCGGCCCAGCCGCTCCAGGCGCACGGCCCGCAGCCGCCCCGAGGGCCCGGGCTCGATCCGCGCCTCACGCACGATATCGGCGGCGAAGTGGTGGGCGATCTCAGCCGGGTCCAGCGGCGCAGCGAGGAGGATCCGGTCGGACCGGCCGCCGCCACCCAGCTCGCCCACGGCCAGCCAGGTCTCCCGCGCCAGCACGTCGGTCTCCTCGATCCAGACGCCCC
>JBMOEP010000118.1:0-6318 GCA_049314675.1 Phenylobacterium sp. | reverse complement strand
TGCAGGCGCGAACCCACCAGTCGGGATGGGCCCGGCGGAGATCTACCGCCAGCCGGTGGGCGGAGCCCGGGTCAGCGCAGAGCGCGAAACAGGTCGCGCCTGAACCCGAGAGCCTGGCCAGGCGGGTCTCCGGGGCGGCCTTCAGGCGGTCCAACACATCCCCAATAACTGGCGCAACCGCGATTGCCGGCGATTCAAGGTCGTTGCGCAGATCACCAAGCCAAAAGGCGGCGGCGGCGGCGTCCGGCAGGACAGCCGGGGGCGCGACGGGATCCGCCCCACCAAATCGCGCCGACAGGTCGTAGGCACGATAGACCTCGCCAGTCGGGCAGGCGACGCCGGGATTGACCAGGACGGCAGGCAGGCTGGGCAGGAGCGGCGCAGGGCCCAGGACGTCTCCCCTGCCCGATGCTGTCACGGGCCGGCTGCGGACGCAGGCGGGGACGTCCGACCCAAGGTCTGCTGCAAGCGCCTCGAGTTCGACCGGAGAGAGCCCCGCCTTCCACTCTGCATTGAGGAGACGCAGGGTCGCTGCGGCGTCTGCTGATCCTCCGCCCAGGCCCGACGCGACAGGCAGGCGCTTGTCCAGGACCAGGGCCGGAACCGGCCCGCGGCGACCCAGGTGCGCCGCCAGCTGGCGGGCGGCCCGCAGGACCAGGTTGTCGCCATCTCCGAGGCCGGAGGCAAAGGGACCCGTCAGGCGAAGCGGTGGCTCGGAACCCGACGAGATCGACACCTCGTCTCCCACGTCCGCGAAGACCATTAGGCTGTTGACCGGGTGAAAACCGTCTGCCCTGGGCGGCCCTACGTGCAGATATAGGTTGATCTTGGCGGGCGCGAAGGCGCTGGCGCTCATGGGAAGATCAGGGCTTCCGGGCGGGGGGGACCGGTGCCGGACCCAGGCCCTGGGCGAGCTTGCGCTCAGCTTCGGCCCGGATCTTCGCATCCGGCTCCAGGGTCAGGACACGCTTCCACTGGAAACCTGCCTCGTCCCGCCTTCCGACCCGCCAGTAGGCATCGCCAAGGTGGCTGTTGATCTCGGGATCGCCAGGCTGAAGCTCCACGGCCTGCTCCAGCGTCTCGACCGCCCGCGGATGGTCGCCCAGTCGGAAATAGGCCCAGCCCAGACTGTCGACCATGGCGCCGGACCTGGGGTTCTGGTTGACCGCCCGGCGGACCAGTTCGAGCGCCTTGTCCAGGTTCTCACCCCGGTCAATCCAGGAATAGCCGAGGTAGTTCAGGAGTTCCGGCTCATCCGGATTCAGGGCCAGGGCCAGGGTCAGATCCGTCTCCGCCTCCGGCCAGCGTCCGGCGCGTTCAAGGGAGACGCCGCGGGCATAGAGCAGGCGCCAGTCCTTGGGCGAGGCCACCAGTACAGGCGACAGGACATCGGCAGACTCCGAGAATTTCTCGTTGGCCCTCAGGAGGTCCGAGAGGTTGACCACCGCTTCGAGGTCGCCGCCCGCCGCGGCCTGCCTCGCGAGGCGCAGGGCCGTCTCAGGCTCGCCGACCCGCTGGTGGCTCCAGGCCAGCTTGGCCTGGGCGGTTGCGTGTTCTGGAACGCCGGTCGGGACCCTTGCATAGGCGACCCGGGCGTCGTCGATCAGGCCGACAGCCTCAAGCCGGTCTCCCACGAGCAACCAGGCCCCGTAGTTCTCGGGATCGAGGCGGAGGGTGAGCCGCAGGTAGGCCATTCCCAGCTGGTCCTGCCCGGCGACGACGAGGGCGGCCGAGAGGGGGGTCAGCGATTGAGAAGCGCCTTGCCTGAGCGTGGGTAGAGGCTCGGTGCGACCCGCCGCCGCCCGCGACCGCGCGGCGGTGAGCGCGCCATTGCGGGGATCGGCCGCCAGCAGGCGATCGTAGATGGCGATGGCCTCCGGCCCGCGCTTGCGGCGCTCAAGGAAACCACCGTAGGCGAGCACCGAGGTCACGCTCGGCGAGTCCACGCCGGAGAGTACCTTGAAGTTGGTTTCCGCCTCGTCGAACCGGTTCTGGTGCTCGAAGAGCCGGGCCTGGCCGAGCAGGCCGAAGACGTCGACGATGCGGTCTCCCGGCGACTGGGGGCGGACCGCCTGCCCCTCAAGGTCACCGGACATGGCCGCAGCCCAGGGCGCCAGGAGGGCCGCAGCGGAACGGTGCGGGAAGGCGACGGTGTCGGGGGTAAGAAGGTCACGGATGGAACGGGCCCGCCCGGTCGCCATCCCTTCGACGGCCCGGACAATACGCCCAAGAGCGATGTTGGACGGCGAAGCGCCCTCTGATGTCGGCGCGAGTTTCGCTGCAGAGGTCACGTCCCCGGCCAGAAGGGTGGCGACGAAAGCCCGTTCATCGGAGATGGCTACAGCCTCGGGATCCAGCCGCCCGACCGCGCCATAGTACCGGGAGGCCTCGACGTTGCGTCCATCGTTGAGCGCGGCGCGTCCCGCCAGGAACTGACCGTAGGGCGTAACGCCTACACCCTCGACGGGTGATACGGCCGGTCCGGACGACGAGGCGCAGGCTGCAAGGGACGCGACCATGGCCGCCGCCGCAGCGCGTCCAGCGACGCGTCCGAGTCCCTTGTGTCTACGACGATCCATGGAGCGGATGTTCACCTGTTCGCTCCGCCCGGCAAGCCCGCCTACATGTTCGGATAGTTGGGTCCGTCGCCGCCCTGGGGCGTCGTCCAGTTGATATTTTGCGACGGATCCTTGATGTCGCAGGTCTTGCAGTGAACGCAGTTCTGGAAGTTGATCTGGAACCGCGGGTTCGATCCGTCCTCGTTGGTCAGCACCTCATAGACGCCCGCCGGGCAGTAGCGCTGGGCAGGCTCGGCATAGTTTGGCAGGTTGATGCTGATCGGGATCGAGGCGTCCTTCAGCCTCAGGTGCGCAGGCTGGTTCTCGTCATGGTTGGTCGAGGACAGGAAGACTGAGGACAGCTTGTCGAAGCTCACCACGCCGTCGGGCTTGGGATAGGCGATCGGGTTGTAGTCCTTGGCGAGGCCGGTGGAGGCGGCGTCGGACTTGCCGTGTTTCAGGGTGCCGAAGAAGGAGAAGCCGCCCAGCATGTGAGCCAGGGTGGCGTCGGCGCCCCCGAGGATCAGGCCCGGAAGGGTCCCAAACTTTGACCAGAGGGGCTTGAAGTTACGGACGGCGTGGAGTTCGCGGGCGATGGAAGAGGCCTTGTAGGCGGCCTCGTACTCGACCAGTTCGTCGCCGCCTCGACCCGCCTGGATGGCGCCGAAGGCCGCCTCCGCCGCCAGGACGCCGCTCTTCACCGCATTGTGGGAGCCCTTGATCCGCGGCACGTTGACCATGCCTGCCGAGCAGCCCAGCAGGGCACCCCCCGGGAAGTAGAGCTGGGGCAAGGACTGCTCGCCACCCTCGGTGATGGCCCGGGCACCGTAGGAGACGCGCTCGCCACCCTCGAGGTAACGGCGGATCGCCGGATGGGTCTTGAACCGCTGGAATTCGTCGAAGGGCGAGAGATAGGGGTTCTTGTAGTTCAGGTGCACAACGAACCCGATGGACACGTAATTGTCCCCGAAGTGGTACATGAACGACCCGCCACCGGTCTGGTTGTCCAGGGGCCAGCCGAAGGTGTGCTGGGTCAGACCGGACACAAAGGCCGCGTCCGGCACCTTCCAGAGCTCCTTGATGCCGATGCCGTACTTCTGGGGCTCGCGCCCGTTATTCAGGTCGAAGCGCGCCTGCAGCTGCTTGGCCAGGGACCCGCGCACGCCCTCCCCGATCAGGGTGTACTTGGCGTGCAGCTCGATGCCGGGCTGGTAGTCAGGACCCGGCTCGCCATCCTTGCCGATCCCAAAGACGCCGGCCACGACGCCCTTGACCGACCCATCGGCATTGAAGACCAGCTCCGAGGCCGCCATGCCGGGGTAGATCTCGACCCCAAGGCCCTCGGCGTGCTGCTCCAGCCAGCGACAGACATTGCCCAGGCTGGCGATGTAGTTGCCGTGGTTCAGCATCCACTTGGGAAAGGGTGCCCAGCTGACGTCGAGCTCACCGCTCGGGCCCAGCATCAGGAACTTGTCCTTGGTGACCGGTGTCTCGAGGGGAAGGCCAAGTTCCTTCCAGTCCGGAAGCAGCTCGGAAATGCCGCTGGGATCGATCACCGCACCCGACAGGATGTGGGCGCCAACCTCGGATCCCTTCTCAAGGACCGCGACGGAAATCTCAGCTCCCGCAGCCTCCGCCATCTGCTTCAGGCGGATCGCCGCCGCCAGGCCCGAGGGGCCGGCGCCGACGATGACCACGTCGTATTCCATCGCCTCACGTTCGAGGGTCTCGCTCATCTTGCGACCTCCGGTATGCCGGTCGCACCGCGCCCGGCCTTGTTCCCTTGAGGCCTTATCAATAGCTTGTATCGGGTGGGTCAAGGGCGAATGGTGCCGGGCCTGTCGCCACCAGAGGAATTCCGCCGGAGATGAGCCGCCTGCTGGCAAGCACCGTCGCCGAAAGCCTGCTCGCCTTCTGGGCCGAGGCGGGTGTCGACGCTGTCCTGCTTGACGCGCCACCTGACAGAATCGCGGAAGGTCAGAAGCCCCTTGCGCCCCGTCAGGCGCCGGCCTCGGTGATCCGGGTTGGAACGCCAGCGGCAGCGCCGGTGCGACCCCTGGCGATCGAGGCGGCCCGGCAGGCCGCGTCGGCCTGTGGGACCCTGGAGTCCCTGGCCGAGGCGATTGAAGCCTTCGAAGGCTGTCCCATCCGGTTCGAAGGCACTGCGACCCGGTCGGTGTTTTCGCGCGGGCCGGCGGATGCGCCGGTGGTTGTGATCGGCGAGGCGCCCGGGGCCGAGGAAGATCGGTCGGGGCGGCCCTTCGTGGGCAAGGCCGGGCAGATGCTCGACCGGATGCTGGACGCCATCGGGCTGACCGACAGGGCCTTCATCACCAACACCGTTTTCTGGCGCCCCCCGGGGAACCGGACGCCGACCCCCGAGGAGCAACTGGCCTGCAAGCCCTTCGTCGAGCAGGCCATCCGCCTGGTCAGGCCCCGGATGCTGTTACTGGTCGGGGCCCCGGCCACCCGCTCCATGCTCGAGCAGACTGAAGGCATCAATCGGCTGCATGGCCGCTGGTTCGAATGGAAGGCGACCGCCGGCGACCTGGAACTGCCGGTCCTGCCGACCTTCCACCCCGCCTTCCTGATGCGAACCCCCTCGGCCAAGGCCATGGCCTGGGCGGACCTGAAGACCTTCGCCGAACGCCTGGACCGGCCCGGGCGGCCCTGAGGCCTCAGCCTGCGATTGCGAGCCGGGACACGCCCCGGGATGCCCTCGTCAGGGCTGCTTCGAGGCTGGTGCCGGCAGGCAGGTCCATAAGCCGGCGGCGAGACGCGACAAGACCTCGTGGAGACGCCAGGAAACCCAGGCCTGGCACGGTCGGTCCTGTCAGGGCGAAGCCCTTCGACACGGCCTCGGTGCCCTGTTCCCCCAGCTTGCGACCCAGCCTGTCCAGCGCGAAGGCGTCCAGGCGAAGCCCGGGCGCGGCCACGAGGATCAGATCGCTGCGCGCCTGACGCACCGCGACGGCCAAGCCACCGGAAACCCGGCAAGCGCCAGCGTCCTCGCAAAGGGCGATGAACTGCGGATCGTCCACCTCAGGGTCCAGGACCAGGACATCGCGGATGAGACCCTGGACGGCACCGGGCACGAGATCTGACAGGAAGCCAGAAAGTCGGACCGATTGGCCTCCGGAATGCGTGATGACGGACAGCATGCCCCCATGAGCCGGGAGCGGCGGGTCAGGTCAAGTGCGCGCCAGACCGGAGATGCTGCGCGCGACGGCGTGCTGCCAGCGTCGCATCATGACTGTCTTCAGGGGGAGTGACATTCGAATCCGGCAGTGAGCCGGGCCTGGCTGAAGGTGCTCGCCATCGCCCCGATCGAACACCTGCTGTGAGGCTGGGGGGCACCCGCCCTCAGACGGCCTGCTTCATGGCCTCGGCCAGCCGCTCTTCCTTCAGCTTCTCAGCGACAAGGAAGGCCAGTTCCAGGGCCTGCTCGCCGTTCAGACGGGGATCGCAGTGGGTGTGATAGCGGTCGGCGAGCTCGCCCTCGGACAGGGCTCGCGCGCCGCCCAGGCATTCCGTGACGTTTTGGCCGGTCATCTCGAGGTGGACGCCACCGGGATGGACACCCTCGGCCCGGCAGATCTCCACGAAGCTCTTCACCTCGGAGAGGATCCGGTCGAAGGGCCGGGTCTTGTAGCCGGTCGCGGCGGTCAGGGTGTTGCCGTGCATGGGATCGATGGCCCAGACCACCCGGGCACCGGCGGCGCGAGTTGCTTTCAGGAGACCCGGCAGGCGTCCGGCGATC
>JBMOEP010000117.1:0-6334 GCA_049314675.1 Phenylobacterium sp. | reverse complement strand
CTTCGGGGAGCCTCGGGGTGGGTCATCGGCGTCGGTGCCGCCCTGGTCGTCCTCGGCGTCGCCGCCCTCTTCTCGCTTGGGGTCGCCACAGCCGCCACGGTAACCCTGGTGGGTGTCGCCATGCTGCTCGCGGGCGTGGTGGAGGTGGTGCATGGCTTCCGCCAACGCGGGACAGGCCGCATGGCCTTGTGGATCCTGCTGGGCGCTCTCTACATCGCCTGCGGCGTACTGGTCCTGAGGAACCCCGTCCTGGCGGCTGGTGTCCTCACCCTGATGCTCGGAGCGGCCCTGATCGCCTCTGGGGTGGTCCGCGTCGTCATCTCCCTCCAGGTCCGCCAGGTCACCAAGGCCTGGGGATGGCTGGCCGCCTCAGGGGTCGCGACAGGCGTCCTGGGTGGCATCATCCTGTTGCGCTGGCCGGCTTCCAGCCAAACGACCCTGGGACTTCTGCTTGGGCTTGACCTTCTGCTCGCAGGCCTAGGCTGGCTCCTGGTCGGCCTCGCCCTACGACGCCTGACCGCAAGGGTCGCCACCTGATCGGGGCATATGTGTAACGAGTACCAGCTGAAGGTCCGGCGCGCCGACTATGACGCCGCCTTCCGGGGGGCGGGGCTCGATGTCCTCTGGTCGGACGCCGAGCCCAATCGTCCGCCCGACAGGCCCTTCAGGCCAACGGACCGGGCGCCGATCCTGCGCCGCATCGGCGACGGAGCTGGGCTGGAGGGGCTGGAGGCGCGCTGGTGGCTGGTGCCTGGCTTCCATAGGGCCCCCGTTTCCGACTGGAAGGCCATGTGCACCAACGCCCGGATCGAGACGGCGGCGACGGCCGCCTCCTTCCGGGAGTCGGTCCGCACGGGCCGCTGCCTCGCCCCCGTCACCTCGGTCTTCGAGTATGATGCCCCTCCCGGTTGGCGGAAGGGTCAGCCCAAGCGGCGCTGGGAGGTCTCCTGGCCCGAGGACGGGGCCTCGGGGCCTGTGCGGTTCCTCGCCGGCCTTTGCGCCCGGTCCCACCCCGCTGACCTGCCGGAAGGGCTGGACAGCTTCGCCGTCATTACCCGGCCGGCCGGCGCGGACATGGCCCGCATCCACGACCGCCAGCCGGTCATCCTGTCCCTCGCCGAGGGCCTGGACTGGCTGGACCGGGGCGGCCTGGATACCCTCCCGGCCCCAGGCCCGGCAGGCGACCTGACCCTCCGGGAAGCTCCCCGCTAGACCAGCCCCTTGCCGGTGTCGTCGATGATGGAGCCCAGGTCGCGGTTGTCCTCGGCCAGGATCATCTCGTTGTGCGCCTTGCCCGAGGGGATCATGGGGAAGCAGTTCTCATCCTTGGTCACGCAGCAGTCGAAGATGACCGGACCGGGATAGTCGATCATCTGGCGAATGGCGTCGTCCAGTTCGGCCGGGGTCCGGGCCCGCAGGCCCAGGCAGCCGAAGGCCTCGGCCAACTTCACGAAGTCGGGCAGGCTGGCCGAGTAGGAGTGTGAATAGCGCTCGCCGTGCAGCAGCTGCTGCCATTGGCGCACCATGCCCATCCACTCGTTGTTCAGGATGAAGATCTTGATCGGCAGGCCGTACTGAATGGCCGTCGACATCTCCTGCATGGTCATCTGCACGCTGGCGTCGCCGCCGATGTCGATGACCAGGCTTTGCGGGTGCGCCAGCTGGACCCCCACGGCGGCGGGTAGGCCATAGCCCATGGTGCCGAGCCCTCCGGAGGTCATCCAGCGGTTCGGCTCGTCGAAGTGGAAGTACTGGGCCGCCCACATCTGGTGCTGGCCCACTTCGGTGGTGATGTAGACATCCTTGTCCCGGGTCAGGGCGTAGAGCCGCTCGACGGCGTACTGTGGCTTGATGCTGTCGGCTGAGGGCGTGTAGCTGAAGGACTTGCGCGCCCTCCAGGCCTCGATCTGCCGCCACCACTCGGACAGGGCACCGGCGTCGCAGGACAGGTTACGCGCTTTCCAGACAGCGATCAGGTCCTCCAGCACGCTGCCGGCGTCCCCGATGATGCCGATGTCGGCCCGGACGTTCTTGGAGATCGATGACGCGTCGATATCGATATGGATCTTGCGCGAGCCGGGCGAGAAGGCGTCGAGCTTGCCGGTGACCCGGTCGTCGAAGCGCGAGCCGATGGCCACCATGACGTCGCAGTCATGCATGGCGTTATTGGCCTCGAAGCTGCCGTGCATGCCCAGCATGCCCAGCCACTTGTCGTCCGAGGCCGGGAAGGCACCCAGGCCCATCAGGGTCGAGGTCACCGGCGCGCCGGTCAGGGCGGCGAATTCCCTCAGCAGGGCAGAGGCCCGGGGTCCGGCGTTGATCACGCCACCGCCGGTGTAGAGGACGGGCCGCCGGGCACCGGCGATCATCTGCGCCGCCTCGGCGATCCGGGCCGGGTCGCCCTGGGTGCGCGGGCGGTAGTTGTGGGCGTGCACCACGTCGTTCGGCCCCTGGTAGGCAGCCTTGCCGAACTGGACGTCCTTGGGGATGTCGATGACCACGGGTCCCGGCCGCCCGGAGGTGGCGATGTGGAAGGCCTCGTGCAGCACCCGGGGCAGGTCCGCCGGAGTCTTGACCAGGTAGTTATGCTTGGTGATGGACCGGGTGATGCCGATGGTGTCGCACTCCTGGAAGGCGTCGGTGCCGATCAGGTGGGTGGCGACCTGGCCGGTGATGACCACCAGGGGAATGGAATCCATCAGGGCGTCGACGATGCCGGTGATCGCATTGGTGGCGCCAGGACCCGACGTCACCAGGACCACGCCGGGCTTGCCGGTCGAGCGCGCATAGCCCTCTGCGGCATGGGTCGCCCCCTGTTCGTGCCGGACCAGGATGTGCTGCAGGCGCGGCTCGTTGAAGAGGGCATCGTAGATGGGCAGGACCGCCCCGCCCGGATAGCCGAACAGGATCTCAACACCCTGGTCCACAAGGGCGCGCACGACAATCTCTGCCCCTGTCAGGATTTCTGTATCGGCGTCGGTCGGGGTCAGGGTCTGGGCGGTCATGGGAGTCGGGGTCCGAAGGGGGTGGGCGAAAGAGAGGGGGCGTGGGCAACAAAAAGGGCCCTCAAGGGGCCCGGACATATGCGACCAGTCGCGGCTGACGGTGTCAGTCCGCGGCAGGTCGCCTGGCAAGTACGAGGGCGCGACGCATGTGTCGTCTCCAAAAACAGTAGTAAGGGCTAGTGCCATGCCCCTGTCAGGGCGTCAAGTCAGGGTTCAGCGCAAGAAATGACCTCCATTGCGCTTCAGCTTCCAGGTCTGTGATCGTCGGCCAGCTGGCCATCCGGCCCCTCAGCCAGACCTCCTGACGTTTTGCATAATTGCGGGTTTCCTGCCGGCCGGCGTCGAGGGCGGCGTCCAGGGACACCTCGCCCGCGAGGTGGGCGGCCAGGGGCCGCAGGCCAACGGCCTTCATGGCGGGCAGGGCCGGGTCCAGCCCCCGGGCGACCAGATCGCGGACCTCCTCGAGAGCGCCCGAGGCGGCCATGGTGCCGAACCGGGCATCGCAGCGCGCGTACAGGGCCGGCCGCGGCGGCATCAGGCGTATGGACCGCCACGCCCCAGGGGCGAGCCCGCCCCGGGTTTCCGCCTGCCAGTCCGAGAGCGCCTTCCCTGTGGCGAGGAAGACTTCGAGGGCCCTGACCAGCCTCTGGCGGTCCCCCGGCAGGATCCTTTCCGACGCGGCCGGATCGACCTGGGCGAGCCGGGCCCGGAAGGCCGGCTCGCCTCCGGCGTCGAAGGCTTCCGTCGCCCTGGCGCGAACGTCTGGGGGCACGGGGGGACTCTCCGCCAGGCCGTCGGTGAGGGCCGTGAAATAGAGGCCGGTGCCGCCCGCGATGATGGCGTCCTTTCCGGCTTCCCGGAGCTGGGCCAGGACCGCCTGGGCCTGGGCCAGCCAACGGCCCACGGACCCGCCGTCGGCGGCGTCCGCCACCCCGACCAGGGGGTGTGGGACGCCGCGGCGCTCGGCGAGATCGGGGATGGCGGTCAGGACCGGCAGGTCGCGGTAGACCTGAAGGGCGTCGGCACCGATCACCTCGCCGCCCACGGCCTCAGCCAGGCGGACAGCCAGGGCCGACTTGCCGCTTGCCGTCGGGCCGGCGATAAGCCAGATGCGGGACGCCATGGATCTTGCGCTCACCCTCGTCGGCCAGGACGCCGAAGTCGCCCGCCTCGCTTCCGACCGGGCGCAGGCAGGGCTCGCAGCCTGCGGCCTGTCCGTCAAGTCGGCCTCCGCCCTTGGCCCAACAGCCTGGGACCTTACCTTCGAGGCTCCCGACCTGGCCGGCCTGAAGGCCGTTGTTCGGTCCGCCCTCGGCGACCTGCCAGTGGACCTTGCCCTCCAGCCCCTCGCCGGACGGCGCAAACGGCTCCTGCTGGCCGACATGGACAGCACCATCATCGCCTGCGAATGCCTCGACGAGCTGGCGGACTTCGCCGGGCGCAAGGCAGAGGTTTCGGCCATCACCGAGCGGGCCATGCGCGGCGAGCTGGAGTTCGAGGGGGCCCTGCGCGAGCGGGTGGCCATGCTGGCGGGACTGCCCGAGGCCGAGCTGGAGCGCGCCTATGCCGAGCGCGTGCGCCTGAACCCCGGCGCCCGCACCTTCGTGGCCACAATGGCGGCCTCAGGCGCGCACTGCGTCCTGGTCTCCGGCGGTTTCGATTTCTTCACCCGCAGGGTCTCCACCCAGGCGGGGTTCCACGAGGACCGGGCCAACCGCCTCCTCGTCAGTGAGGGTCGGCTGACCGGCGAGGTGGCCGAGCCCATCCTCGGGCGCGAGGCCAAGCTTGCCACCCTGGTCTCCGAGGCCGCCAGGCTGGGCCTGGACCTGTCGCAGACCGCCGCCATCGGCGACGGCGCCAACGACCTGGCCATGATTGAGGCCGCAGGCCTGGGCCTGGCCTATCGCGCCAAGCCTGTGGTCGCCGCCCAGGCCGACGCCCAGATCGACCATGCCGACCTCACTGCCGCCCTCTACTTCATGGGCTTCACCGAGGCCGAGTTCGTCCGGGACTGAGGCCTCAGGCCGCCCCGAGGCTGCGCCGGACCAGGTCCGCGGCGGCGTGCAGGTCGTCAACGATGCGGGCGCAAAGGGCGTCCATCTCGTGGGTCGGTGCCAGCAGGTCGGGGACCATCACCGTCATCATGCCCGCCGCAGCCGCCGACCGGACCCCGTTGTGGCTGTCCTCCAGGGCCAGGCACGCCGCCGGGTCCACCTCCAGGCGCCGGGCGGCGACCAGGAAGGGATCCGGGTGCGGCTTGCCCCGGGCATAGTCCCCGCGGGCCGCCACGGCGTGGAAACGGCCCTCCAGTCCGTGGCGGCCCAGGTTGAAGGCCACGTCCTCATGCCGGGACGAGGTGGCGATGGCCCGGGGCAGGGACAGGGCGTCCAGCAGGTCCAGGATCTCGCGCACCCCCGCCTTCAGGAAGTCCTGCCCCCGGGCGAGGGCGTGGAAGTGTTCCGTCGAGGCCTCCCAGAGGCCATCGACGTCGAAGTCCTCGCCGAAGTGGTCCAGCAGCAGGGGTCGGCTTGCCTCACCGGGCAGGCCGATCAGGCTGTGGAAGACGGGCTCGGGCAGGTCGCGTCCCATCCCCCGGGCCGCAGCACCGAGGGCGTCGCGGTAGAGGGACTCAGTGTCGAACAGCAGGCCGTCCATGTCGAAGATGACGGCGCGGGGCGGGCGGGGCAGGGGCATGGCGTCCTTGTCGACTCTCGCCAGCCCGCTCGCAAGGGACCTCGCCCCTTGTCTTCGCTGTCCCGCGACCGGATATGGAGGCTTGACCCCAGGAGGGACCCCCGATGACCGCCGACGCTCCCATCGATCGCGCCACCCTCCTCGCCGCCCTCGACGGGATCCTGGACCCGAAGTCCGGCCTGGGGCTCAACGCCGCTGGCCTGGTACGCGGCCTGATCCTGGCACCGGGCCGGGCCGGATTCATGCTCGAGGTCCCGGCGGGCGAAGTGGCCGACTACCAGCCTGTCCGTGACGCCGCCGAGGCCCTGATCGCCGGCCTGCCCGGCGTCATCCGCGCCCAGGTGGTGCTGACCGCCGAAGCGCCGGCGGGCCGGCCCAGCGCCACGGTCACCCCCGTGGGCGCCGCGCCCCAGCGCCGAACCGCCGCCCGGGTGTCAGAGGACCCTGCCGCCCGCCCGGCGCCGTCCTGGGAGGCCGTCCGTCCCCCGCACGTCCGCCGGGTCATCGCCGTGGCCAGTGGCAAGGGCGGCGTGGGCAAGTCCACCATCTCGGTCAACCTGGCCGCCGCCCTGGCGGCCCGGGGCCTGTCCGTGGGTCTCCTCGACGCTGACGTCTACGGCCCCTCGGCGCCGCGG
>JBMOEP010000116.1:0-6352 GCA_049314675.1 Phenylobacterium sp. | reverse complement strand
GTCGCCTTCGAGGATCATGTGGACCGCCTGGAAGACCAGTCTCCGGTCTTCGCCCGCGACGCTCACAATGCCCTTGGCCCTGAGGATGTCCGGGCCCTGGGCCTGCAGAACATCATTGATCCAGGCGCTCACCCGGGGCCCGTTCATCGGCCGGTCGAAGATCAGGGAGACACTGGAGATCCCGGCCTCCGCCGCATGGTCATGGGCATGGCCGTGATGAGGATCGTGCCCGTGTCCCTGATGAGGATCGTGGTCGTGCCCGTGATCTTCGCAGCTTTCGTCGTGGACGTGCCCGGGCTCGCCATGGGCGGGGTTCAGAAACTCGGGCTGGAGCTCTGTGATCCGCTCCAGGTCGAACCCGCCGCGACCGAGGATCATGTCCAGGGGCACGTTCGAACGCTGGGCGCGGTGGATGGGGGCGAGGGGGTTCAGCCTGCGGATCCTCGCCTCAATGTCCCGCAGCTGGGCCTCGCTCACCAGGTCGGTCTTGTTCAGGATGATCTGGTCGGCAAAGGCGATCTGTTCGACGGCCTCCCGGGAGTCCCCGAGGCGCAGGGGCAGGTGGAGGGCATCGACCACCGTCGTCACGCTGTCCAGTTCGGTACGGGCCCGGACATCGTCGTCGACGAAGAAGGTCTGGGCGACGGGCCCCGGGTCGGCGAGGCCTGTGGTTTCAATGATGATGGCGTCGAAGCCGCCCTTGCGCTTCATGAGGCCGGACAGCACCCGGATGAGGTCGCCGCGCACCGTGCAGCAGACGCATCCGTTATTCATCTCGAAGACTTCCTCGTCGGCACCGACGATGAGGTCGTTGTCGATTCCCACTTCGCCGAACTCGTTGACGATGACCGCATAGCGCCGGCCATGGTCCTCCGAGAGAATGCGGTTCAGGAGCGTGGTCTTGCCGGCGCCGAGATAGCCGGTGAGGACGGTGACAGGGGTCTTCTGATTCATGATCCTTTCTCTAATCCCTCGAGCCGTCCGGGGGAACAGGCCGCGCAACTTGGCCAATCCGCCTAGTTCATGTTACAAAGTTACATCTTAGCTTCCCGGATGCGGGAACACGCCGTCTTGCGAACCCTTCGACAGAGCCCCGTCATTCCCAGCCTCCAGACTGACCTCGCGCGAAATGAACGTCGGACCTGGCTGGCGGCCCTGCTTGTCGCCGGTGCCTCCGGCATCCAGGTCGTGGCGGGCTTTGCCTTTGGATCTGTCGCCCTGATCGCCAACGGGGCGCACTCCGGGGCCCACCTCGCCACCCTCGCCGTCGCGGGCGGCGCCTACAGGATCGCCCGCTGGAACGCAGACAATCCCCGTCTGGCCCATGGGCCGGGGCGGATCGGGGACCTCGCCGCCTTCGCCAATGCGGTGCTCCTGGCCCTGGCAGCCTTTGGCCTGGCCGTTGAGAGCCTCACCCGGCTGGTCCGGCCGGAGCCGACGGCCTACACTGCGGCCCTCTACGCAGCGGCGGGCGGGCTAGCGCTGAACCTGCTCTGCATGGCCCTGTTGAGGCCGCCTGCCGCCGACCGCAACCCCGACGCGGACTACAATCTCTCGGCCGCGCACCTCCATGTGTCCGCTGATGCGGCGGTATCCGTGCTGACCCTCGCCGGCCTCGCAGCCGCCTGGCGCTTTGGCTGGTCCTGGGCGGATCCCCTGGCGGCCCTCTGTGGCGCGGCCCTGATCGCCCACTTCGCCACCTCCATCCTGAAGCGCGCCGGCGCGGCCCTGCTGGACATTCGCCAGACCCCGGCTCTGGAGGCCGAGATCCTGGGCCGCCTGCAGGCGGCAGGACTTCAGCCTCTCGAGGTCCGGGCCTGGCGACTGGGACCGGGCCGGAACGCGGTCTCGGTCAAGCTCGGAACGCCCGATCCAGGCACGGGGGATCAAGTCCGTCGCGCCCTGGTCGACCTACCCGGGGTCAGTCGCATCTCCCTCGACCTCTCCTGACCCCGGACGGCTTGACGCTGAGCCCCGGATCAGTCCTCAACACCCAAATGCCCGCGTCCCGAGCCGTCTTCCCGCTGCCACCGCCGCCGCCTGCGCCCGGTCTACGGGTCCGCAGCCTCGGGGTGTTCTGGGGGATCGCGGACGGCCTGTGGGCGGCACCCGGTCTCGTCGCCCGGACCCTGGCCGACCTGCCGTCAGCCGCACGACGCGTTCCGGAGGCCCTGCTTGACCTGGGGGTCTCCGCCCTCCTGCTTGGCTTCCGCAGGCCCGCCGCCACCCTTTCCCTCGTCCTCCTGGTGACGGGAGGGCCGATTGCCGCTGCTGCCGCCGCGCCCATTTTCCGGGACCTTGAGGGAACGGCCTCCCCTGGCCCCCGGCCGCAATCCGCTCCGAAGCCGGCCCCGAACCGCGACCTTGCCAGGAGACCCGCGCCGCCGGCACCACCGGAGGTCGCAACCCAGCTCGTCGCACTGGATCCCGGCTTTCCCAGGGCCGTGGGGATCGCGGTCATGGACGTCCAGACCGGCTGGGTCGCCTCGGTACAGGGGGACCGGCCCTTTCCCCAGCAGAGCGTCTCCAAGCTCTGGGTCGCCCTGACCGTCATGGAGGCGGTCGATGCCGGAAGGCTGTCCCTCGACCAGCCAGTCACCCTGACGGACGCAGACCGCAGCGTCTTCAACCAGCCCATCACCCATCTGATCGAGAACGGCGTCTACCAGACCTCCGTTGGCGATCTGGTCCAACGCGCCCTGATCCAGTCGGACAATGCGGCCAATGATAAGCTGATGGCTCTCTCCGGAGGTCCCGCCGCGGTGCAGGCCTTCCTGGCCTCCCGGGGGATGTCGGGCATCCGGCTGGCCGAGGACGAGCGGCAACTCCAGTCAAGGATCGCAGGTCTGGTCTGGAGCCCTGAACTTTCCACCTACGGCGCCTTCGAGGCCGCCCGCGCGCGACTGAACCCGGAGGCCCGGGCCGCTTCCCTCGTGGCCTATGTCGAAAGTCCCTACGATGGTGCCACGCCGGCTGGCGTAGTGCGGGCCCTGGCTGCGCTCCAGCGGGGCGAACTGCTGTCGGCGCCGTCCACCCGGTTCGTCCTTGACGCCCTTGGCCGCACGACCACGGGCCCCATGCGGCTCCGCGGCGGCCTGGCGCCGGGCTGGCGTGCCGCCCACAAGACGGGAACCGGCCAGGACTTCCGGGGCGAGACCTTTGGGTTGAACGATGTGGGCCTGGTGACGGCGCCCGACGGGCGGATCTTCGCGGTGGCGGTCTTCGCGCCCCAGGTCCCCAAGGGCTCGCCAGACCGGCTCCAGGTCTTCCAGAAGGTGTCGTCGGCCATCGTCGAGCACTGGCGTGGCGGACAAGCCCCGGCGTTGGACTCCGCCTCCGCCTCCAGGGCCGACTGACCGGCCTGCGCGTTGACTCGGCGGAGTGCGTCTGTATAAGAGCGCGCTTCCGTCCGCGGGCTTCCCTGCGGGCGATTGTTTCATTTCTAATTCTTCGGGACGCCAATTATGTACGCGGTGATCAGGACCGGCGGCAAACAGTACCGGGTCGAACCCGGTGATGTGCTGGTGGTCGAAAAGCTGGGTGGCGAGCCCGGGGCCGACGTGGCCTTCTCGGACGTCCTCATGCTTGGCGACGGCACGGCCGTCACCATCGGCGCGCCGGTGGTCGAGGGCGCTGCAGTCAATGCGACCCTGATCGAGACCCGCAAGGGTGAGAAGGTCCGGATCTTCAAGAAGACCCGCCGCAAGGGTTATCGCCGGACCCGCGGCCATCGCCAGCCCGAGACGGTCCTGCGCGTGACGTCCATCACGGGTGCTGGCCAGACGGCGGCCTGGGACGGCGTGGTTGACCTGACCCCCAAGGCCCTGCTGGACGCCAAGGCCCGCAACCTGAAGGGCGTTGTCGCCTTGCTAGAAGCTGCGGCTCCCGCCGCCGCCCCTGTGGAGGCTCCGGTGAAGGCCAAGGCTCCGGCCAAGGCCAAGGCCGTCGCGGTGGAGACCGCGGAAGCGGCGCCTGCCGAGAAGCCTGCCGCCAAGAAGGCTGCGCCCAAGAAGGCCGCTGCCAAGAAGACCGACGCCGAATAAGCGTCGGAACCCAAGTTTCAGGAGGCCCCCATGGCTCACAAAAAATCTGGCGGTTCCTCGCGCAACGGGCGCGACTCGGCAGGCCGCCGCCTCGGTGTGAAGAAGTTCGGCGGTGAAGCGGTCCTGGCCGGTAACATCATCATCCGCCAGCGTGGTACCAAGTTCTACCCGGGCAATAATGTCGGCATGGGCAAGGACCACACCCTCTTCGCGACCGCCCATGGCGCCGTGAAGTTCGTCACCAAGCGAGACGACCGTACCTACGTCTGCGTGGAAAACGCAGTCGGCTGACGCGGACCTTCCCACGGTCCGCCTGCCTGGCGGACCGGAGCACCTCCCGAAGCGGGGAGCCCGGATGCCGGGCTCCCCGTTTTCGTATCAGGCCCCCGGCAGAGGGGCCGGGAGGTTCCCGAAATGCGCCCCGTCCAGTTCGACCCCGTCCAGTTCGACCCTGTCCAGTTCGATCCCATCCTCGAGACCCCCCGCCTGCGCCTGCGCGCACCCCGCCGCTCGGATGCCGCGCGGATCGCCGCCCTGTGCGCCGACTTCGAGGTGGTCCGTAGTACCCGCAGCCTCCCTCACCCTTACGCCCTCGCGGACGCCGAGGCCTTCCTGGCCTCCGGCGATGGTCTCGACCCCGCCCGAGAGGCGAGGTTCGTGCTCGACCATCCCGCCGAGGGCCTCGTCGGCATGCTGTCCTTCTTCGGCGAGCCCGCCCCAGGTACCGAGATCGGCTACTGGCTGGGGCGTCCCTATTGGGGCGCGGGACTGATGACCGAGGCGGTGAAGGCGGCCCTGACCTGGGCCGCCCGGGACTGGGGCCGCACCTACGTCCGCGCCTGGCGGCTGGACGAGAACCCGGCCTCGGACGCCGTCCTGGTCAAGGCGGGCTTCCTTTACACCGGTGAGCGTCGGCAGACCCTCGTGACCTCCCGCGGCGAGGCCCTGCCTTCCCGTGGGATGATCTGGCTGGCCTGATTTTGCCGGCGGGACATGTTAGGGCGATACAATGAAGTTTCTCGACCAGTGCAAGATCTACATCCGCTCGGGCAACGGCGGCGGCGGCGCCGTGTCCTTCCGGCGCGAGAAGTACATCGAGTACGGCGGTCCGGACGGTGGGGACGGCGGCCGGGGCGGGGATGTCTGGATCGAAGCGGTGGAGGGGCTGAACACCCTGATCGACTTCCGCTATAGCCAGCATTTCAAGGCCGGTACCGGCATCCACGGCATGGGGCGCAACCGCCATGGCGCAGCGGGCGAGGACGTGGTCCTCAGGGTTCCCGTCGGCACGGAAGTGCTGGATGAGGAACGGGAGGCCCTGATCGTCGACCTCGACCACCCCGGCCAGCGCGTCCTCCTGGCCAAGGGTGTCAATGGCGGCTGGGGCAATGACCGCTTCAAGGGTCCGATCAACCAGGCCCCCTACCACGCCAACCCTGGCCAGGACGGGGAAGAGCGTGTGATCTGGCTGAGGCTGAAGCTGATCGCCGATGTCGGCCTCGCCGGCCTGCCCAACGCCGGCAAGTCCACCTTCCTGGCGGCGGCCAGCGCCGCGCGGCCCAAGATCGCCGACTACCCCTTCACCACCCTTGCGCCCAATCTCGGCATCGTCGACCTGTCCTCCGAAGAGCGCTTCGTCTTGGCCGACATCCCCGGCCTGATCGAGGGCGCCTCCGAGGGCGCTGGCCTGGGCACGCGTTTTCTGGGTCACGTGGAGCGTACTGCGGTCCTCGTCCACCTGGTGGACTGCACCCAGACCGACGTCGTCGAGGCCTGGCGCACGGTCCGTCGGGAGCTGGAGGCCTATGGCGCCGGCCTGGGTGACAAGTCCGAGATCCTCGCCCTGTCCAAGGTCGACGCCCTCGACGCCGATACCCTGCAGATGCAGAAGGACGCGCTGGAGGACGCCTCCGGCCGTCCCGTGAGCCTGGTCTCCGGGGTTTCCGGTCAGGGTGTCCGGGACCTCCTGCGCGAGTCCTGGCGTCAGGTCCTGGCGCGCCGCGCCGAGGCGAAGGCGGCCGGGGAGACTGCGGAAGACTGGCAGCCGTGAGCGGGCTCGCCTCCGCACGCCGGGTGGTCGTGAAGATCGGCTCGGCCCTGGTCGTCGGGTCGGATGGTGCCCCGGACTCCGCCTGGCTCTCCGACTTTGCAGGGGACCTGGCCCGTCTCCGCAGCCGGGGCCAGCAGGTCCTGGTGGTGTCCTCCGGGGCGGTGGCCCTGGGCCGTCGGCGCCTGGGGCTTGGGCGCAAGACCCTGACCCTTCCCGAGAAGCAGGCCTCTGCAGCCGCTGGCCAGTCGGCCCTGATGCG
>JBMOEP010000115.1:0-6354 GCA_049314675.1 Phenylobacterium sp. | reverse complement strand
GCGCCGAAGGCGCGGCGGGCCACCCCGAACTGGAGTTCTGAGCCCGCCCGCGGCCGGGGTCAGTGCTGGCTTTCGGGCAGGCGGACCACGATGCCGTCGAGGCCGTCAGTGATCTTGATCTGGCAGGCCAGGCGGCTGTTCGGCTCCACACCCTCGGCGAAGTCCAGCATGGACTCCTCCATGGCGGACTTGTCGCCGGTCTTGTCGAGCCAGGCAGGGTCCACATAGACGTGGCAGGTAGCGCAGGCGCACGCGCCGCCGCAGTCGGCGTCGATGCCCGGCACGTTGTTCTTCACGGCGACTTCCATGACCGAAAGGCCAGTCTTGCCGTCATGGACGTGCTCGGTGCCGTCGTGTTCGATGTAGGTAATCTTGGCCATATGCTTTTTCCTCGCCTCGCCGGCTTACGCCGCAGCGACCTCTTTCATGGAAACCGAAGTGTCCGCAAGTCTCTGCTTGTCCACCGGCCTGCGGGAGCCGATGAGCTGCCGGCCCATCATGAATTCGGGCGGCGAATTGATCGCCTCCACCGCCTGGACCTGATCGCCCTTGAGATGGAAGATCGCGAAGTGGCCGGAGGCGGGATCGCCCCGGACCAGGGACTGGTCGGAATCGAAGTTGTAGCCGGCGATCTGGAGCTTGATGTCGTACTGGTCCGACCACTGCCAGGGGGTCTCCCCCGCCGGCGCGGGCCGCCCGGTGATGGCGCAGGCGACCTGCTTGGCCTGTTCCAGGGCGTTGGGCACGCTCTCCATGCGGAAGTCGCGGCCGTAGATGGGCATGGGCCTCAGGGTCACGTCGCCGATGGCGAAGATGGCTGGGTCCGAGGTCCGGGCCTCAAGATCGACCACCACGCCCCGGTTGACGACCAGTCCGGCCTCCTGGGCCAACTCCTGGTTCGGGACAGCGCCCACGCCTACCAGGGCCAGGTCGCAGTCGATCACCCGGCCATCAGCCAGCTCCACGCCAGTTACCTTGCCGCCCTCGCCGCGAAAGCCCGTGACCGAGGCCCCGGTCAGGAAGCGCACCCCGTGGCCCTCGTGGACCTGGCAGAAGAAGTTCGAAAGCACCTCGCCGGCCACCCGGGCCAGGATGCGGGGCTCGCGCTCAAGAACCACGGCGTCGGCGCCGAGGGCCCGGGCCGAAGCCGCGGCCTCCAGGCCGATATAGCCGCCGCCCACCACCGCCATTGTCCTGCCGGGACCCAGGGCGGCCTTCAGGGCCTCGGCGTCTGCGGCGGTGCGCAGTTCAAAAATCCCGTCGAGGTCCGCCCCGGGGATCGGCAGGCGGATCGGACGGGCTCCGGTGGCGAGAACGAGGACGTCGTAGGCGAGCTCCGACCCGTCCGAAAGGGCCAGGACCTTGCGGGCGCGGTCAATGCCAATGCCCCGCACCGAGGGCCGGAAATCGATCCGGTTCCCCGCGTAGAACTCGAGCGGCTTCAAGGCCAGGGACTCAGCGTCGGCCTCTCCCTTCAGCCAGGCCTTGGACAGGGGCGGTCTCTGGTAGGGCGGGATGGGCTCCTCGCCCACGAGGGTGACCGCGCCGGCATGGCCATACTGGCGCAGCAGGGCCGCCAGGGTCCCGCCAGCGTGGCCGGCACCGACGATCACGACATGGGCGTCTGCAGAGGTCATGAGGTCCAGATGCAGAAAAGTGACGGGGCCGTCAACTTACGGGATTCGGTGGGAGCCGCAGGACGGTCAGAGGTCAGACCACCCGCTCCGCCATCATCTTCTTCACCTCGCCTATCGCCTTGGCGGGGTTGAGGCCCTTGGGGCAGACCTGGGCGCAGTTCATGATGGTGTGGCAGCGGTAGAGCTTGAACGGATCCTCGAGGGCGTCGAGCCGCTCGCCCGTGGCCTCGTCCCGGCTGTCAATCAGCCAGCGATAGGCGTGCAGCAGGGTCGCCGGACCGAGGTAGCGGTCGCCATTCCACCAGTAGCTGGGGCAGGAGGTCGAGCAGCAGGCGCACAGGATGCACTCGTAGAGGCCATCCAGCTTTTCGCGATCCTCCGGGCTCTGGGACCACTCGGTCTGGGGCTCGGGGGTGGTGGTCTTGAGCCAGGGCTCGATCGAGGCGTACTGGGCATAGAAATGGGTCAGGTCGGGGACGAGGTCCTTGACCACCGGCATGTGCGGCAGGGGGCTGATCTGGCAGGTCGACCCATGCGCGTCTTCATGCCCCTGGATGCAGGCCAGGGTGTTGCGACCGCCGATGTTCATGGCGCAGGACCCACAGACGCCCTCGCGGCAGGACCGCCGGAAGGTCAGGGTCGGGTCCATGGTGTTCTTGATGTGGATGAGCACGTCCAGGACCATGGGGCCGCAGGCAGCGACATCGACGTCATAGGTATCCCAGCGCGGATTGCCGGTTCCCTCCGGGTCGTAGCGATAGATCCGGAAGGACTTCAGCGTCTTCGCGCCGGCGGGGGCCGGATAGTGGCGACCCTTCTGGACCCGGGAGTTCTTCGGCAGGGCGAGTTCGACCATGGGGCTCTTTCCTCGAATTCCGTCTGCAGGCCTGCGTCAGTACACCCGCGCCTTGGGCGGGATGGGCGCGATGTCGTTGGTCATGGTGTAGTCGTGCACGGGCCGGTAATCGAAGACCACCTTGCCCGTGACGTCGTCCATCCAGGTCAGGGTGTGCTTCATCCAGTTGGCGTCATCCCGATCGGGATGATCCTCATGGGCGTGGGCACCGCGGCTTTCGGTGCGGTTGGCGGCCCCGGCGACGGTAACCACCGCCTGCACGACCAGGTTCTCGAACTCGAGGGTCTCGACGAGATCGGTGTTCCAGATCAGGCCCCGGTCGGACACCTTGATGTCCTTGCGCCGGTCCTGCACGGACTGCAGACGCTTCACGCCGGAAGCGAGGCTCTCGGCGGTGCGGAACACCGCGGCGTCCTCCTGCATGGCCTGCTGCATTTCCAGCCTCAGGGCGGCCGTGGTCGTCGAGCCGTCGGCGAACCTCAGCCGGTCGAAGCGGGCCAGGTGGCCGTCCGACATGGAGGGCTTCAGCTCAGGCTGGGTGGCTCCAGCCTTGAGGACGTCTGCCGCCCGCAGGGCTGCGGAACGGCCGAAGACCACCAGGTCGATCAGGCTGTTGGAGCCCAGCCGGTTGGCGCCGTGAACCGAGACGCAGGCGGCCTCGCCAACGGACATCAGGCCGGGAACCACGCGGTCGGGATCGTCGCCCACCCGGGTGACCACCTCCGAGTAGAAGTTCGTGGGGATGCCGCCCATGTTGTAGTGCACGGTCGGCAGGACCGGGATGGGCTTCTTGGTCACATCGACGCCGGCGAAGATCCGGGCGCTCTCGGAGATGCCCGGCAGGCGCTCGGCCAGGATCTTGGGATCCAGGTGGTCGAGGTGCAGGTGGATGTGGTCCTTGTTCGGACCCACCCCGCGTCCCTCGCGGATCTCGATGGTCATGGCCCGGCTGACCATGTCGCGAGGCGCCAGGTCCTTCACGGTGGGCGCATAGCGCTCCATGAAGCGTTCACCCTCGGAATTGGTCAGGTAGCCGCCCTCGCCCCGGGCACCCTCTGTGATCAGGCAGCCAGCGCCATAGATACCCGTGGGGTGGAACTGGACGAATTCCATGTCCTGCAGCGGCAGGCCGGCGCGCAGGGTCATGCCGCCCCCGTCTCCGGTGCAGGTGTGGGCGCTGGTGGCCGAGAAATAGGCGCGGCCGTAGCCGCCCGTGGCCAGGATCACCATCTGGCCCTGGAAGCGGTGCAGGGTGCCATCATCCAGCTTCCAGGCGGTCACGCCGCGGCACACGCCTTCGTCCATGATCAGGTCGAGGGCGAAATACTCGATGAAGAACTGTGTGTCGTGGGCCAGGGACTGGCCGTACATGGTGTGCAGCATCGCGTGACCCGTGCGGTCCGCCGCGGCGCAGGTGCGCTGGATGGGGGCCTCGCCGAAGTTGCGGGTCATGCCGCCAAATGCGCGCTGGTAGATCTTGCCATCCGGGGTGCGCGAGAAGGGCACGCCCCAGTGCTCGAGCTCGTAGACCGCCGCGGGGGCGTTCCGGCAGAGGTATTCGATGGCGTCCTGGTCGCCCAGCCAGTCCGACCCCTTGACGGTGTCGTACATGTGCCAGCGCCAGTCATCCTCACCCATATTGCCAAGGCTGGCCGAGATGCCGCCCTGGGCCGCCACGGTGTGCGACCGGGTCGGGAAGACCTTGGTGATACAGGCGGTCTTCAGGCCCGCCTGGGCGCAGCCGAGGGCGGCGCGGAGGCCGGAGCCGCCGGCGCCAACGACGATGACGTCGAACTTGTGATCGATGAATTCGTAAGCGGCCATGACGTCAGAGAGCGCCTCCGAGCGCGACCTTGAGGACGGAGAAGACCGCCAGGGCGGTCACGAGGACGGTGACGAACAGGTTCAGCAAGAGAAGCGCCGAGCGTCCGAGGGTCCGGTGGACGTAATCCTCGACCACCACCTGGGCACCGGCGTGCATGTGCCAGCCGGACACGATGAGGACAAGGAGGATCAGGACGGCATTCACCGGGTGGGAAACGAAGGCGACGGCTCCGGCATATCCGGCCGCAGAAATCGTGAGGGCGGCGTAGACCATCCAGAGGGTCAGGGGGACCAGGGCGACGGCGCTGACCCGCTCGGCCACCCAGTGGGCGGCACCATGCCCGGCGGCGCCCCGGCCGCGGGCCCGGGAAAGGGGAGTCCTGAGATCGGTCATTGGGGGCCTCCATGGCCGAGGCCAATGGCCCAGACGATGATCGTCGCGACCACCGAGAAGGCCATGGCCAAGATCCCGGACTGGGTCGAGGTGATGACCGACAGGCCGAGTCCGGCGTCCCAGAACAGGTGCCGGATGCCGTTGGCGAGATGGTAGAAGAGGGACAGGGTCAGGCCGACCAGGACCAGCCGCCCCAAGGGCGAGGCCAGGAGGTCCATGTAGGCCGGATAGGCGTCGGGCCCGGCACCGAGGGCCAGGGCCCATCCGGCGACGAGGATGGCCCCCGCATAGAGCGCCATTCCACTCGCCCTGTGGAGAATCGACGTCAGCATGGTCAGGTGCCAGCGCCACACCTGAAGGTGCGGAGATAGGGGTCGCTCTCGAACGGGTGCGGTCATCGGTATGTCCTGGCAGACCCCGGCGGACGCCCCCGCGTCCCGGGCCGGCTGCTTGCATTTAAGCTTACAGGACCGAGTGTCAACGAAGGCTTTTCAATCTGATAAGGCGCCGTAGCGGAAGCTCAGGGCCGGTCGGCGAGCCAGTCTGCCGATCGCATCTCCTGCAGCCGCGAAGCGGTGCGCTCGAATTCGAAGGCGCCGTCCCCGGAGGGGTAGAGGCGGGCGGGATCAGCCTCGGCCAGGACGATCAGGCGGGTCCGGGCCTCGTAGAGGGCATCCACCAGGGTGACGAACCGCCGGGCAGCCTCCCGCCGGGACGGATTGAGCCGCGGCAGGTCCTCCAGGAAGACGGTGTGGAAGCGCTCGGCCAGGGCGAGGTAGTCGTTGGGGCCCAGGGCGGCGTCGCAGAGCCGGGTAAAGGCGGTGCGGACCAGGCCACCGGCTGCCATCGGGAAATCCAGCCGCCGGCCCATGACCTCGATCGATTCCCCCTCGGCGGCCTCGGGGCCCAGCATGTCGCGCCAAAGGGCGTCGAAGGTGCGGCGATTGTCCGGGTCGATGGGCGAGAACCAGGTCCCCGCCGCCCTCAGCCGGTCGAGGCGATAGTCGTGGGGTCCGGCGACGGACACCACCTCCACCCGGGACTTCAGGAGCGCGATGAAGGGCAGGAAGAGCTGGCGGTTGATGCCGTCCCGGTAGAGGTCGTCCGGATGGCGGTTGGAGGTGGCGGCCAGGGTGACGCCCCGCGCGAACAGGGCCTCGAACAGCCGCCCCAGGATCATGGCGTCGGCGATGTCCGTGACCTGGAACTCGTCGAAGCAGATCAGGCTGGACTCCCGGGCGACCAGGTCGGCGACGGGCGGCACCGGGTCATCGCCCCGCACCTGGCCGAACCGCGCCTTGCGGGCCGCCGCATCGCCCGAGCGCCAGGCCCCGATCAGGGCATGGATCTCGCGCATGAAGACATGGAAGTGGGTGCGCCGCTTCCGGGCGACAGGAACGGTCTCGAAGAACAGGTCCATCAGCATGGACTTGCCCCGCCCCACCGGCCCCCAGAGATAGACCCCCTTGGCAGCCTCGGGCCGGCGCCGGAACAGGCCCGAAAGGCCGCCGGGACGCGACGCAGCCAGCGCGGCCTCCAGCCGGGCCAGGCTGGCCAGCCCAGCGGCCTGGGCCGGGTCGGCCCGCAGGTCGCCCGCCGAGCTACGCCCGGCATAGGCCGTTTCCAGGGCAGAGGTCATGCGG
>JBMOEP010000114.1:0-6377 GCA_049314675.1 Phenylobacterium sp. | reverse complement strand
CGGACCCCCGCCGACCTGGACATGGTCCGGGTGCGGCTTGCCTGCCCCGGGCTGTCTGGGGCTGCCTTCGTAGAGCTCTATGGACTTCTGGATGGTGACCCGGGGCGGCGGCTGGTCTCGGCCTGTCCCCTGGCCGCTGGCGGCACCGCCACCCTCCTCGTTGATCGCGGCTTCATCGACGACGCCGAGACGGCGCGGCCGCCCGTCCGGACGGCGACGCCTGGCGGAGCCCCGGAAATGGTGACGGGCATCCTCAGGGTCCCCGACCGGCCAGGCGCTTTCACGCCGGAGGCAGACCTTGGGAAGCGACTCTGGTTCTCCAGGGATGTGGTCGCCATGGCGGCGACACTCGGAGCCTCCCGGCCGGCCTCCGTCATGCTGATGGCAGAGTCCCCTACCAATCCGGACTTCCCGGCCCTGACGCCATCGCCCCTTCCGACCGTCATCTCGAACCGCCACATGGAATATGCCCTGACCTGGTTCGGCCTTGCCGGCGCCCTGGCCGGCGTCTATGCCGCCCGCCTCTGGAAGCACTTCAGAAGCTGATGCGGTACATCTCCACCCGAGGCGCCTCACCCCCCGTCGGCTTTGTCGACGCCATCCTCGCCGGCCTGGCGCCGGACGGTGGCCTGTATGTTCCCGAGTCCTGGCCGCAGTTCTCTGCCGGGGAGATCGCCGGGATGGCGGGGCAGCCCTACGCCGAGGTGGCTGCAGCCGTGCTGGGGCGGTTCGCGGGAGACGAGATCCCCGAGGCGGATCTCCTGGCGATGTGCCGTCAGGCTTATGCCGCCTTCGACCATCCGGCGGTGGTCCCCCTGGTCCAGTTGGGCCCCGACGTCTTCCTTGCCGAGCTGTTCCACGGTCCGAGCCTCGCCTTCAAGGACGTGGCCATGCAGCTTCTGGCCCGCCTCTCGGACTTCGTGCTCGAGCGCGCGGGGCGGACCCAGACCATTCTCTGCGCGACCTCGGGCGACACGGGCGGCGCGGCCGTGGAAGCCTTCCGCGGCCGGTCCAACACCCGCATTGTCGCCATGTTCCCGGAGGGCCGCATCTCTGAGGTCCAGCGCCGGTTCATGACCACGGCGACCGAGGACAATGTCCGCTGCCTTGCTGTCGCGGGCGACTTTGACACCTGCCAGGCCATCCTCAAGACGGCGCTGGGCGATCCGGTCCTGCAGCAGGCCGTGGGCCTGTCTGCCGTCAATTCGATCAACTTTGCCCGCATCGTTGCCCAGTCCGTCTACTACTTCACCACCGCCCTCGCCCTCGGGGCACCGCATCGGCCGGTCTCTTTCGCCGTGCCCTCAGGCAATTTCGGCGACGGCTTCGCCGGCTACGTGGCCTACCGGATGGGCCTGCCGATCGGCAGGATCCTGATCGCGACCAACGCCAACGACATCCTCGCCCGGACGTTCCGGACCGGCCAATACGCCCGTGGGACAGTGGCTGAGACCCAGTCTCCCGCCATGGACATCCAGTCGGCCTCGAACTTCGAGCGGCTCTTCTTCGAGACGGTCGGCCGGGACGGACCCGCCACCGCAGAAGCCTTCCGGGGATTTGCAGAGGGCCGGTCCATTTCGGTCCCCCCGCAAGCGCTCGAGGCCATGACCCGCCTCTTCGCGGGCGAGACCACCGATGAGGCGGCGACGTCCGAGGCGATGCGCCTGGCCCTTTCCGAGACCGGCGAGACCGTGGATCCGCACACCGCCGTCGCCCTGTCGGCCCTTCGCCGGTCCCCGGGGGCGGGACCTACGGTCGTCCTCGCCACCGCCCATCCCGCCAAGTTCCCGGACGCCGTCCTTGCCGCCACGGGCCATGCGCCTTTGGCCCCTGAGAGGGCGCAGGCCCTGGCCGGGCGGCCCGAGCGCTGTGAATCGATCGTCGCAGACGTCGCCCTCATAAGTGCCTATGTTCGGGACTTTGCAGGGGCCTGACCTGGCGCGCACCCACACCCTAGGCAACGGCGTCCGTCTCGTCTGCGATCCCGTTCCCGGGCTGCAGACCGTCGCCATGGTTGTCGCCGCTGGCCGGGGCGCCCGGTGGGAGGCCCGACGGCAGTCGGGTTGGTCGCACCTCCTCGAACACATGGTCTTCAAGGGCGCGGGCGGCCGCTCGGCTCAGCAGATCGCCGAGGCGGTAGAGGCGGACGGCGGCCAGATGAACGCCGAGACCGGCTTCGAGCGCACGGTCTTCCACGTCCGGACCCTGCCCCAGGGCCTGGACGGCGCTAGCGCCCTCCTGTCCGATATCCTCCTGCGACCGACCCTCAATCCCTCCGACTTCGCGCGGGAGCGGCGGGTGGTGATGCAGGAGATCGCCGAGGCCGAGGACGCACCCGATGACCTCGTCTTCGAGATGGCCCAGTCGGCGGCCTTCGCCGACCAACCTCTCGGACGCTGCATCCTGGGCGACGGGCCGAGCCTGCGCCGCGCCTCGCCGACGGCGCTGTCCGACTGGCGCGCCTGTCTCTACGCCCCCGACCGCCTGGTGGTCTCGGTCTCGGGCGCCGTGGACGAGGACGCCTTCCTCCGCCTGGCGGAGCGCGACTTCGGCAGCGCGGAACCGGCCGCCCTGCCGTCGCCACCACCGGAGCCTGCCCGTTTCACCGGTGGCGCGCGGATCGGTGACCGCGATCTTGAGCAGGCCAACCTCGTCTTTCTCACCCCAGGGCTGGCGGTCGGAGATCCCGACGCCTGGGCGGCCCAGGTCTTCGCCGAGTGCCTGGGCGGCGGAATGGCCTCAAGGCTGTTCCAGGAGGCGCGGGAAGCGCGGGGCCTGGCCTATGCAGTCGACGCCTGGGGTGAGTACTGGTCGGATTGCGGGATGATCGGGGTCTTCGCCGGGTGCGAGGCCGGCAGAGCCTCCCGGGTGGCGCCCCTGGTGGCGGACCAGATGATCGATCTGGCGAATGCCCCTCGGGAGGCGGAGTTGGCCCGGGCCCGGGCCCAACTGAAGGCAGGACTCTTCATGGCCGCCGAGTCGCTCCTGTCCCGCGCCGAGCAGGCCGCGATCCAGGTGCTGACCTTTGGCCGGCCACTGACCCTGTCGGAAATCGGCGAGCGGATCGACGCCTGCGACGCGGCGGCGGTGCGGCGCGCGGGCAGCCGGATCCTGGCGTCCGGACAGTCAGCCGCCGCCGTCCTCGGGCCGCCCGCCGCGCATCCAGCGGCCGAGGTCTTCCGCGAACGCCTCGCCCGCGCTGCGCCGGCGGGCACCCGGATGACTTGACGGGGCGGGAAAACCCCGGAGTTTGCCAACATGGCGCTTCTGGACTGGATCACGCCGGGCGATGGCCTGCGGCTACAGGGCGAGGGGATCGAGATTCGTCCCCCGCGACTCTCCGACTTCCCGGAGTGGCGCGACCTGCGCGAGTCCTCCCGCAGTTTCCTTCAGCCCTGGGAGCCCACCTGGCCTGAGGACGATCTCACCCGCGCCGCCTGGCGCCGGCGGCTGGCGTCCTATGCCCGGGACATCGACCTCGGCCAGGCCTATCCCTTCCTAGTGTTCCGGAAGGACGACGGCGCCCTGACGGGTGGCATCACCCTGTCCAACATTCGCCGCGGTGTCGCCCAGATGGGCACGGTGGGGTACTGGTGCGGCGCGCCCTACACCCGCCAGGGCCTGACTCTGGCGGCGGTCCGGACCCTTTCGAGCTTCGCCTTCCGGTCCCTGGCCCTGCACCGACTTGAGGCCGCCTGCATTCCCCAGAACGCCCCGTCGCGCCGGTTGCTCAGCCAGGCAGGCTTCCAGGAGGAAGGCCACGCACAGGCTTATCTGAAAATTAACGGCGAATGGCGCGATCATGTGCTGTTCGGGCTCATCGGGCCGCCGCATCGCGCTGCGGTCCCGGAAGGGTCCCTTGGTGCCTGACCGGAAAGCCGGATGTCGAACGACCGTTGGATCTGGGACGCGACGGCCACGCTCGAGGCCTTGGGAGCGGCCTCTGTAGCGCTCTGGCTCTGGGAGCCGGACCGTGACCGGATCCGCTTTACCGGGGCTGCCCGCCCCCTTGGGCTCGGGCCTCTGGTGCCCGAGGGCTCGGGCGCCGCGCTCAAGGCCCTGACCCAACCCCAGGACCGGGCGGTCGCCGACGAACTCCTCCGGGTGCAGCCGCCAGGAACGGCTGTCGAGCTGCGACTGCGCATGCTGGGTGGAGAACAGGGCCTCTGGCGCGGAGTGTGGTTGGAGGATGGGGTGCGGGCCGCCGGAATGGTCGCGGCAGAGACCCGGATCGCGGTCTCTGGACTGGACAGCCTGACGGGCCTTCTCGACCGGCGCACTTTTGTCAGCCTGGTCCAGGAAAGACTCCAGGAGTCCGCGGACCAGGTGCTGGTGGTCGCGGACCTGGACCGCTTCCGACGCCTTAACGAGGCCCTGGGCCACGACCGTGCCGACCTTGTTCTCGCCGCCCTGGGCGGCAGGCTTGCGGCGGCCTTTCCTTCCGAAGCCCTGACCGCGCGCGTGGGGGAGGATGAATTCGCCGTCCTGACCCCGAGAGGTCGTCCCGGGCCGGAAGATGTCCTGCGGCAAGCCCTGGAGCAACCCCTGCGGATCTCGGGCCTCGACATCCATCCGACGCTATCCCTGGGGGCTGTTGAAATCCCTTCAGGCGAAGGCGCAGACGCCGCCGAGCTTCTGAGGCGGGCGGAACTGGCCGTCGAGACCGCAAAGGCGGAGGGCAGGGGGTCTGCCGTTTCCTACGGCCGGACCCTGGAGACGGACGGCCTGTCTCGCCTGGCCCTCGAGGGTGACCTTCGGGGCGCGATCGGTCGAGGCGAGCTGCGCCCGCACTACCAGCCGATCGTCAATCTCACCACGGGCGCCCTGTCGGGCTTCGAGGCCCTGGTGCGGTGGAACCACCCGCGTCGCGGCATGCTTGCGCCGGACGCCTTCCTCGATCTCTGCGACGAGATGGGACTGATCAGCGAACTCGGGGCCTATATGCAGTGCGACGCCGCCGTGCAGCTCGCCCGCTGGAGACATGATCACTGGGCGGCAGGCGAGCTCACCGTCTCGGTCAACCTGTCGACTTCAGAGGTGTACCGGCCGGGCCTGGTCAACGACATCATCCGGATCCGTAAGGAAACCGGGCTTCCACCCGGCGCCCTGAAGCTGGAAGTCACCGAAAATGACGTGATGCGGGATCCCGATCAGGCCGCGATCATTCTCACCGCACTGAAGGAGGCCGGCGCGGGCCTCGCCCTGGATGACTTCGGGACCGGCTTCTCATCCCTCAGCTACCTGGCGCGGCTACCCTTCGACACCCTGAAGATCGACCGGTACTTCGTGCGCACCATGGCCACCAACGAAGGCTCGGCCAAGATCGTCTCCTCCGTGATCAAGCTGGGCCGTGACCTGTCGCTCGAAGTTGTCGCCGAAGGTGTCGAAAGCGCCCAGATCGCCCGCCGGCTACGCGCCCTGGGATGCAATTACGGACAGGGCTATGGCTACGCCCCCGCCCTCTCGCCGCAGGAGGCCGAGGTCTACCTGAACGAATGTTATGTCGACGGGTCCGCCCCCGTGAAGCCCAGGGGCTGAGGCCTCAGGCCTCGCCGGCCCCTGCGGTGAGGAAGGACGGATCGACCCCCAGTCGGCCCAGGGCCGCAGCCCACAGATCCTCCTCACGGACACCGAAGACCAGGGCTTCGTCCGCAGGGCAGGTCAGCCAGATGTTTCGCCGGATCTCACCCTCCAGCTGTCCCGCCCCCCAGCCGGCGTAGCCGAGGGCCAGGCGTGCGCGCCTGGGGCTTCCATCATCCCGGGAGATAGCCTCCAGTGCCTCCCGCGTCGGGGTGCAGGCAAAGCCTGGCCCGGCCTCCATCGTGGCCCCGTCGCCCGACCGGTAATCTGGCGTGTGCAGGACAAATCCCCGCCCGGGCTGCACAGGCCCCCCCAGCAGGACAGCCTCTTCGCGGCGGGCCTCCGGGCAGGCGATCGACAGCGTCTCCAGCACCGCGCCCAGGGCCAGGCCCGTTATCTTCCGGTTCAGGACCAGACCCATGGCGTGTTCAGCGTCGTGGGCGCAGACGAGGACGACAGCGCGTTCAAAGCGCGGGTCGCCAATCGCCGGAAGGGCGATCAGTACCTGGCCGGAAAGGTATTCCGCTGGATTCATCGGCAGGTTTTCCGACGACCTTGGGGCGGTTTCAAGTCGCCAGATCAAACTTCTCCATTGCAGGCCCGCGCCAAGGGCTTATCTCTGCCCTTCACCCAGAACAGAGACCGGAGACAGGCCCATGACCCTCAAGGTCGGAGACACGCTTCCCGCCGCCAACCTCATCGCCGGTACCGCCGAGGGGCCCAAGCCCACCACGGTCGACGAGGTCTTCAAGGGCCGAAAGGTGGCCTTCTTCGCCGTCCCCGGTGCCTTTACCCCC
>JBMOEP010000113.1:0-6430 GCA_049314675.1 Phenylobacterium sp. | reverse complement strand
CCGCAAGTATGGCCTGGCGGTCCGACCGGTCGTCCTGCCCCCGGGGGCGGACCCGTCAGCCTTCGAGGTCGGCGAGGAGGCCTGGACCGGTCCGGGCGTCCTGTTCAATTCCGGCTTCCTCGATGGCCTGGACATTGAGTCCGCCAAGGCTGCGGCCATCGCCCGGCTGGAAGCGAACGAAGCCGGCGAAGGCGCCACAGTCTTCCGCCTGAGAGACTGGGGCGTCTCGCGCCAGCGGGCCTGGGGATGTCCGATCCCAATCATCCACTGTGCCGCCTGCGGCGTGGTGCCGGCACCCCGGGACAGCCTGCCCGTCGCTCACCCTGCGGACATCGTCTTCGGCAAGACCGGCAACGCCCTCGACCGCCATCCCACCTGGAAGCATGTCGCCTGCCCCGCCTGTGGCGGCCCCGCGCAGAGGGAAACCGATACCCTCGACACCTTTGTGGATTCCTCCTGGTACTTCGCCCGGTTTACCGATGTCGAGGCGGCCGAGCCGATCCAGCGCCAGGCGGCGGACTACTGGCTGCCCGTGGACCAGTACATCGGCGGGATCGAGCACGCCGTCCTTCACCTCCTCTATGCACGGTTCGTCACCAAGGCCCTGGCCGACGCCGGCTATCTGTCCGTCCGCGAGCCCTTCGAGGGCCTGTTCACGCAAGGGATGGTGACCCACGAGACCTATCGCCGCCAGAGCGGCGAATGGGTGGAGCCCGGCGAGGTGGCCATCGAGACCGAGGGCCAGACCCGGCGGGCCCGGCTGCTGTCCAACGGCACGCCCGTGGTCATCGGCGACCCTGAGAAGATGTCCAAGTCCAAGAAGAACACCGTTCCCCCCGGGGAGATCTTCGAGGTCTATGGGGTCGACGCCGCGCGCCTGTTCGTGCTGTCCGACTCGCCCCCGGAGCGGGACGCCCAGTGGTCCAACGCCGGGGTCGAAGGTGCCTGGCGGTTCGTCAACCGGGTCTGGGGCGAATTCGACAGCCAGCCGGCCGGCCCACACCTGGCCGATCCGGCCCACCCCGGGGCGGAGGCGCTGCGCCGGGCGACCCACCGCCTGACCCGGGCGGTGACCGAGGCCATCGAGACCTTCCGGTTCAATTCGGGGATCGCCCGCCTCTACGAATTCCTCAACCTTCTGAAGGAGCACAAGGCCGAGGGCGCAGAGACCGCCATCCTGGCCGAGCGGGCCGTGGCCCTGTCGACCTTCGCCCGACTCATCGCCCCCTTTACCCCGCATCTGGCCGAGGAGTGCTGGGCCCGGATCGGCGGCGAGGGCATGGTGGTCTTCGCCCCCTGGCCCGCCTTCGACGCGGCCCTCACCCGGGAGGCCGAGCTCACCCTGCCCGTCCAGGTCAATGGCAAGCGGCGCTGGGAGATCCGGGCGCCGGCCGGTGCCGATCCGGCCGTGGTCGAGAAGTTGGTGCTTGACGACCCCGAGACGGCCCGGCGTCTTGAGGGCCTGACCATCCGCAAGGTGATCGTGGTGAAGGACCGTATCGTCAACATCGTGGCGGCCCCATGAGGGCAGGCGCCGTCCTCGCCAGCCTGGCCGGAGCCCTCTGCCTGGGCCTCTCCGGCTGTGGCTTTACGCCCCTCTACGCCAACCCGGAGCTTGGCCCGGCCCTTGCGGCCGTCGAGGTCACCACCCCCGAAGGCCGGGTCGGCGCCCTCCTGCGCGAGCAGCTGGACGACGCCCTTGGCCACCGGGCCTCCCTGCCGCCGGCCTATCGGCTGGACGTGGCACTCTCCGAGATCCGCTATCCCAGGGGCGTGAGGGTGGACAATGTCGCCACGCGGTATGAATACGTCCTGACCGCCGCCTACACCCTCACCGCCTCCGCGGGGGGCGAGCCCCTGAAGACCGGCAAGGTCCGGGTGGAGCTGACCTACGACTCGGCGGACCAGCCCTACGCCTCGGTCATCGCCCAGCAGGACGCCCAGGCCCGGGCGGCGCAGGAGGCGGCCCGCAGGATCCAGATTGAGCTGTCGAGCTTCCTGGCCGGCCAGGGGTCCTGAACGGGGTGATCCTCAGCCGCCGTCCCGACCTGGAACGCTTCCTGGCCCGGCCAGACCCCGGCATCCGCGCGGCCGTGATCTACGGGCGAGACCTCGGCGTGGTCCGGGAACGGGCCGCACAGTTGGCGAAACAGGTCACCGAGGACCCCGATGATCCCTTCAATGTCGCCGTCCTCACCGAAGGTGACCTGGCCGGGGATGACGCCCGCCTGGAGGGCGAGCTGGCCGCCCAGTCCCTGATGGGCGGGCGAAGGCTGGTGCGCCTGAGGCTGGGCGGGGAGCGGGCGGCGAGCGAGAAGCTGGCCGTGGAGGCCCTGTCCCGCCTCCTGGCCGGGGAACTGAACCCCGAGGCCTTCCTGCTGGTCGAAGCCGGCGCGCTGGGCCGGGACTCCGCCCTGCGAAAGGCTGCCGAGAAGGCACCGGCCTGTGCCGTCATCCCCTGCTACGAGGACGAGGTGGGCGACGTCGCCCGGATGACGCGGGAAGCCCTGGCCAAGGATGGGGTGGGTCTGAACGCCGAGGCCCTCTCCCTTTTTGTCGGAAGGCTCCCCCACGAGCGGGGCGTGGCCCGGCGCGAGATCGAGCGCCTCGCCCTCTTCCTGGGCCCGGGGTCCGGGGTGACGGCGGGACCCAAGGACCTGGAGGCCTTCCTGGGCGTGGAGCCTGAGGCCTCTCTGGCCGGCGCCGCCTCAGACGCCTTTGGCGGCAGGCTGGCCGAGGCCCAGGCAGGCCTGAGACGGGCGGCGCAGGAGGGGCTTTCGGGTCCCGGGGCCGTCCGCGCCCTTGGCATGCACCTGGGAAAGCTTCGGCGTACCCTTACCCTCGCCCGGAACGGGGCCGGTCTTCAGGAGGCGGCCAAGGCCTCCGGGGTCTTCTGGAAGGACGAACGCGAATTCCTGCGACAGGCAAGGTCCTGGAGCCTGGAGACCCTCGACGGAGTCCAGGGAGATATCCTGGCCGCAGACCGGGCCTGCAAGACCGCCCGGGCACCGGACGCCCTCATCGCCGAGCGGCTGGCCCTTCAGATCGCCGCAAGGGCCAGGCGAATCGGGCTCTAGATCATAACGTCTGTCTACTGACGATTAGCCGGCGATCACAAGGCGGTAGCCCGCGTCGTAGGAGTCGAGGCCCTTCAACCCGGCGAAGCGCCGGTCCCAGGAACCAGAATCCAGGTCTGAGCGGAGACGCTCCAGTCCGGCGAGCGGATCGCCGAGGGCGCGGAACGAGGAGCTGCCCGAGCGTAGACGCGGGTCAAAATAGGCCTCAGGGCGACGCCAGTAGGCGTAGAGAAACCCGTCCACGCAGTCATGGGGGATCTCCAGGGGCTCGAGGCGAACCGAACCGAGCGCCGCCGCGTAATCGGTAAGGGCTGGCATTTGTGCCTCGTCGAGGGCCGCCAGTTCGGGAAGATAGTCGGTCAGCCAGGGCCGGGCGCCGGGATCAAAGGTCAGGATGACGATCCGGCCCCGGGTCACACGCCTCAGTTCGCGAAGGCCGGCGGCGGGATCGGGCCAGTGGTGCACGGTCAACACGGCGAGCGCAGCCTCGAAGGCCCCATCGGCGAAGGGCAGGCGCGCCGCCACCGCCTGGACCGCGGGCGCGGCGCCCTGCGGGCGTTGACGGATCATCTCCCGGGAAGGCTCAACGGCGACGACCCGCCGGTCTTGCGGCTCGTAGTTTCCCGTCCCCGCCCCGATGTTCAGTAGGCTGGCCGACGGGCCCAGGGCGGCAGCCGGCCGGGCGGCGATCCGGGGGTCCGGGCGCCTGAGGCCGGCGTAGCCGTCTCCGATCTGGTCATAGAGGGCGGTCATGGGCCGGGGTCCGCGAAAAGGCCGCGGGCCTACCGGCGCGAAAGCCGGCGGCAGATTTCGTCGAGTTGCTCGAGGGTCGTGTAACGGATCCGCACCTCGCCGCGCCCGTCCCGGTCGGTGATCTCCACCTGGAGGCCGAGGGCAGCGGAGAGGTCCGCCTCGAGGGCGGCAGTGTCGGCATCCTTGCCGCTCGTCTTCCGACGCGGTGTAGCTCCCGGGGTTCCGGGCTCCTGGAGGCGGCGGACCAGGGCCTCGGTGTCGCGCACCGACAGGCCCCGCTCTAGCACCTGCCGGGCGGTCGCCAGGACGTCCGGAGCCCCGAGCAGGGCGCGGGCATGGCCGGCGGTCAGCTCGGACTCCGCGAGCATGAGCTGGACCTCGGCTGGCAGGGCGAGCAGGCGCACGGCGTTGGCCACGTGCGGACGGCTCTTGCCCATGGCCCCGGCCACTTCGGCCTGGGTGCGTCCATACTGCTCGATCAGCCGCTGGTAGCCCGCAGCCTCCTCGATCGGGCTCAGGGATTCGCGCTGGACGTTCTCGGCGATGGCCGCCTCGAGCTGGGCAAGGTCCGTCATCGGACGGATCAGGGCGGGAATGGCGTGGAGCCCGGCCCTCTGGGAGGCCAGCCAGCGGCGCTCGCCGGCGATCAGTTCGTAGTGATCCTGCCGGGAAGGATGGGGCCGGACGAGGATTGGCTGGAGCACGCCGCTGTCCCGGATGGACTGCGCCAGACCTTCCAACTCCTCCGCCGCGAACCGGGTGCGGGGCTGGCCTTCGAACCGGTGGATCCGGTCGAGGGGGATTTCGCTGACGCTGCCGGGCGGCGGCGGTGGCGGCGGTGCCGCCTCTCCAAGGAGGGCCGAGAGACCCCGTCCAAGTCCGCGTTTTTCCGCCATCGGGGCCTCCTCAGGCCGCCTCGCGCCGGGCGCGTTCGCGCTGGACGACCTCGCGCGCCAGCCTCAGATAGGCCTGGCTGCCAGCGCAGTTGATGTCATAGACCAGAACCGGCTTTCCGAAGGACGGTGCCTCGGAGACCCGGACGTTCCGGGGAATGACCGTCTTGTAGACGGTCTCGCCGAAATGGCTCCTCACATCGCCGGCCACCTGCTCTGAGAGGCGGTTGCGGCGGTCGAACATGGTCAGTACGACCCCCTGGATTTCGAGCCGGGGGTTCAGGCTACCGCGCACCAGGTCCACCGTGCGCATCAGTTGGCTCAGGCCTTCCAGGGCGAAGAACTCGCACTGCATGGGAACGAGCACCGCATCGGCTGCCGCCATGGCGTTGACGGTGAGCAAGTTGAGCGAGGGCGGGCAGTCTATCAGGACATAGGTATAGCGCCTCGAGATCCGGACCGCCTCGAGGGCGTCACGCAGGCGGAAGGAACGGCGGGCTTCCCGCCCAAGCTCGATCTCCACGCCGGAAAGGTCCGGATCGGCGGGCACCAGGTCCAGGCCGGGCAAGCGCGTCGGGGTGACGGCGTCGAGAAGGGGGGTGGCGCTCATCAGCACGTCATAGAGGGTGATGCGGCGCTCCGCCCGCGGCACGCCCAGGCCCGTCGAAGCATTGCCCTGGGGGTCGGAGTCGATGAGGAGCACGCGCTCGCCAACGGCGGCCAGGGCCGTCCCCAGGTTGATGGCGGTGGTGGTCTTGCCCACGCCGCCCTTCTGGTTGGCGACGACGAGGACGCGGAGAGGACGGACGGCTTCAGCGACGGGGGCCACGACCGGAACTCCGGATACGAAGAATACGACCTCTACCATCGCTCAGACTGGGCAGGATATCCACCTCAAAATCCCATGATCTTGTGGCGTCTTCGATTTCAGCCACAACATCTTGACCTTTAAGGAACAATGCCCCCGCCCCTCTGCGGAAGTAGGGCCGGGCGTAACCAAGCAGTCGCACCAGGGGCGCGCAAGCCCTCGAGGTGACGATATCCACAGACAGGTCAAGTGCCTCGGCCCGGGCATTGTGGACAGTCGCGGGCAGACCAAGTTCTTGTGTCACCGCCTCGAGGAAGCGGCAGCGTTTGGCCATGCTTTCAACCAGGTGGACGTGAAAGCCCGGGCGATCCCGGCTGAGTATGGCCAGGACGATACCGGGAAGACCGGCTCCCGTACCCAGGTCCGCCCAGGTCAGGGCCTCGGGCGCAAGGGCGAGAAGTTGGGCCGAGTCCAGGGCGTGCCGGGACCAGAAGGCGGGCAGGGTGGCGGGCCCCACCAGGTTCATCCTCTGGTTCCAGTCCACAAGCCGAGCCCGATAGATCTCCAGATCTGCCAGGGCGCGGTCATCGGCACCCGTCAGGGTGGCGAAAGCCTCGGAGGTCAGGGGGGCCTCAGGGGTCAGGGGGGTATCAGGCGGCGTGGCGGCGGGC
The DNA here is from genome assembly GCA_049314675.1 of Phenylobacterium sp. Classification (GTDB taxonomy): domain Bacteria; phylum Pseudomonadota; class Alphaproteobacteria; order Caulobacterales; family Caulobacteraceae; genus Phenylobacterium. The sequence continues at coordinate 228 of JBMOEP010000113.1, read as the reverse complement.
ATGGGCCAGGAGGGCGGTGAGTGCGCCGGGGGTCACGCCCTCGATCCGGGCGGCCTGGCCGAGGGTCAGGGGGCGGACCGAGGACAGCTTTTCCCGGATCTCGTTGGAAAGCCCACCCACCGCAGCGTAGTCCAGGGTCGGAGGCAGGCGCAGGGACTCGTCCCGTCGGAAGGCCTCGGCGTCCGCCGCCTGGCGATGAAGATAGCCGGAATAGGCAGCGTCGATCTC
>JBMOEP010000112.1:0-6444 GCA_049314675.1 Phenylobacterium sp. | reverse complement strand
ACGATCTCGTGGTTGTTGTCGATGGCCTGGTAGACATTGGCCAGGGTCTGGGCCTCGACCCCCTGGCTGGAGTCCACCACCAGGATGGAGCCCTCGCAGGCGGCCAGGCTGCGGCTGACCTCGTAGGCGAAGTCCACGTGGCCGGGGGTGTCCATCAGGTTGAGGACATAGGTCTCGCCGTCCCGGGCCTTGTAGTCCAGGCGCACGGTCTGGGCCTTGATGGTGATGCCCCGCTCGCGCTCGATATCCATGTTGTCGAGGACCTGCTCGGTCATCTCGCGCTTCGACAAGGCGCCCGTCTCCTGGATGAGGCGGTCGGACAGGGTCGACTTGCCGTGGTCGATGTGGGCCACGATCGAGAAGTTGCGGATTCGGCTGAGTGGGGTGGTCATGTCGGGTCGGGCCTTAGCACACTCCGGCGGCCGGGGGCGAGGGCGGTTCAGAGCCGGTCGCGCAGGGCGTACCAGCTCAGGCCGGCAACGGTCAGGGGCCGGCGCAGCCAGCGTCCGCCGGGAAAGGCCGGGGTGGGCAAGCGGCACACGGACTCCAGGGCCTCTGCGGCGGCCCGTTCGCCCTGGGCCTCGCGCCCCAGAAGGTCGCCGATATAGGGGGCCAGAAGCACCCCCTGCCCCGAATATCCGGCCGCCAGGGAGACCCCCGGCGCCGGAAAGGCCACCAGGGGGGTACGGTTGAGGGTCACCCCCACCGAGCCACCCCAGGCGTGGGTGATGCGCACATTCGCAAGGTCCGGATAGATCTTCAGGAGGCTGTGCCGGACATAGCCGGCGAGGTCCGCGGGATAGGTCTCGCGGTAGGTCTCGCCACCGCCGAACAGCAGGCGGCCGTCGGCGGTCTTGCGGAAATAGTTCACCACGAAGCGGGTATCGGCGACGGCAGCCCCGCTCCGCAGGATCGCGTCGGCCCGCTCACCCAGGGGTTCGGTGACGAGGACGAAGTTGTTGATCGGCATGACCTGGTCCCGGGCCGCCCCGGCGATGGGGCTCAGGTAGCCGTCCCCGGTCAGGATCAGGCGGTCGCAGACGATCCGGCCGGTGGGGGTGGCGACCTCAATCGCCCCACCCCGGCGGGTCCAGGACAGGGCCTGCGTGCCCTCGCAGATCCGTCCGCCGGCGGCCAGGACCGCCCGGGCCAGGCCCAGGGCCAGGTTCAGGGGGTGCAGGTGGCCGCCGTCCCGGTCGAGGATGCCGCCATGATAGACCCCCGTCCCCAGGTCCTGGGCCAGGTCCTGGCGGGACACCAGGCTGAGGGCCTCGCAGCCGTAGACCCGGACCATGTGCTCCACATGGGCGGCGTCCTGCCCCTCCCCGCCCGGACGGTGGCGGGCGGCGATCAGGCCGGGGCGATAGTCGGCCTCGGGGGCAACCCCGGCGACCAGGCCGGCCAGGTGGGCGCGCCCGGCCTCCGCCAGCTTCCAGAGCCGCAGGGCCTCGTCGGCGCCGACCCGAGCCTCGAGCCAGGCCTGATCCTGCCGATGGCCGGGATTCACCTGGCCGCCATTGCGCCCCGAGGCCCCAGAGCCGACCCGGGCCGCCTCCAGCACCAGGCAGGGAACCCCGGCACGAGCCAGGGCCAGGGCGGCCCCCAGGCCGGTGAAGCCTGCGCCGATGATGCAGACGCCGGTACGGACCTCGCCGTCCGGGGCGGGCAGGGCCGGCAGGCGGATGGCCGCCGTCTCGGCATACCAGGAGCCCGCGGGGTGGCCGTCATTGCGCATGGCGCGGTCAGACGTTCAGCAGGAGGAACTCGCGCTCCCAGGGGCTGATGGTCTGCATGAAGGTCTCGTATTCCGCCCGCTTCACCGTGGCGTAGGAACTGCAGAAGACCTCGCCCAGGACCTCCCGGATGGGCGCGCACTGCTCGAAGTGCACGAGGGCCTCCAGCAGGTTGCGCGGCAGCTCGATGCCCAGGACCGAAGCGTCGGTGGCGACCGGCTCCGAGGGGGTCAGGTCCTGGGTCATGCCCAGCCAGCCCGACGCCAGGACGGCGGCGATGGCCAGGTAGGGATTGGCATCAGACGAGGGGATTCGGTTTTCCAGCCGGCGGTTGGCCGGGTCGGAGGGTGGCTCCCGCAGGCCGCAGGTGCGGTTGTCGTGGCCCCACTGGGTATTGACCGGTGCCCCCGTCCCCCGGGCGATGCGCCGGTAGGAATTCACATAGGGCGCCAGCATGGCCATGATCGCCGGCAGATAGCGCTGCTGGCCGGCGATGAAGGACAGGTAGGTGCGGGTGGGCTCCCCCGTCTTCCAGTCCGAGAACAGGGGCCGCCCGTCCGCGCCCAGGAGGGACTGGTGGATGTGCATGGCGCTGCCGGGCTCACCCGCCATCGGCTTGGCCATGAAGGTGGCGTAGATGTCGTGCTCTAGCGCCGCCTCGCGGATGGTGCGCTTGAACATGAAGACCTGGTCGGCCAGCTCCAGCGGGTCGCCATGCCGCAGGTTGATCTCCATCTGGGCCACGCCGCTCTCGTGGATCAGGGTGTCGATCTCCAGGCCCTGGGCTTCGGAGTATTCGTACATGTCCTCGAAGAGGGCATCGAACTCGTTGACCGCGGCGATGGAATACCCCTGCCGCCCGGTCTCGGGCCGGCCCGACCGGCCGATGGGCGGGCGCAGCGGGTAGTCGGGGTCGATGTTCTTTTCGACCAGGTAGAACTCAAGCTCGGGGGCGACCACCGGGGTCCAGCCCCGCTCCTTGTAGAGAGCCAGGACCCGGCGCAGGACCTGCCGAGGTGCCTCCTCCACCGGCCGGCCGTCGGGGTGAAAGGCGTCATGGATGATCTGGGCAGTCGGGTCCTGGGCCCAGGGCACCACCGCCAGGGTGGCGAAGTCCGGATGCAGGACGATGTCGGTGTCCGCCTGCACCGCCGAGACCGTTCCCATTACCTCGGGAAAGTCGCCTGTGATGGTCTGGTAGAAGACTGCCAGGGGCAGGTTCATGCTGGGCGCACCCAGGAACTTGCGGACCGGCATGATCTTGCCGCGCGCCACTCCGGCGAGGTCAGGCACCACGCACTCGATTTCCTCGATGGACTGGCGCGCCAGCCAGGGGCCCGCCGCCTCCAGCGAGGCGACACCGCGCTTCTCCCGGGAGGCCGGGGGCGGGCGCTTCTTGCGGGAACTCATCCCGCCGCCTCCGGCTTCAGGGCCCGCAGGATGGGCTCGGCTTCGTCGAGAGAGCGACGGATGATGGAGACCAGCCGGTCGATTTCGGCCCGGGTGACGACCAGGGGCGGGCAGCAGACGATGGTGTCGCGGATGCCGCGCACCATCAGGCCGTTGCGGATGCAGATGTCGCGCACCACCGGACCGGCCTCGCCCTCCTTGTCGAGGAAGCGCTTGTTGGTCCCGGGCTCCCGGACGATCTCTACCGCCCCGATCAGGCCAAGAGAGCGGGTCTCGCCCACCAGGGGATGGTCGTTCAGGGTGGCCAGGGCCCGGGCCAGGTAGGGGCCGGTGTCGTCGCGGGTGCGCTCGACCAGGCCCTCGCGTTCGATGATGTCGATATTGGCCAGGGCGACAGCGGCGGCTGTGGGATGGCCGCTGTAGGTGTAGCCGTGGATGAAATCCCCGCCCTTCTCGCGTAGTTCGGCCACGATGTGGTCGGCCACGCCGGTGGCGCTGATGGGCAGGTAGCCGGAGGACAGGCCCTTGGCCATGGAGATCATGTCCGGCTGCACGCCGTAGTGGTGATGGCCGAACCACTGGCCAAGCCGGCCAAAGCCGCAGATCACCTCGTCGCAGACCAGCAGTATGCCGTACTTGCGGCAGATGGCCTGGACCCTTGGCCAATAGCCCTCCGGCGGGATGATGACCCCGCCCGCGCCCTGGAGGGGCTCGCCGATGAAGGCGGCGACGTTCTCGGGGCCGACCTCCAGTATGCGGTCCTCGATGGCCTGGGCGGCCCGGGCGGCGAAGGCATCCGGGGTCTCACCGAAACCCTCGCCGAATTGGTAGGGCTGCATGACGTGCTCGACGCCGGGCACGGGCAGGTCGCCCTGGACGTGCATGGCCTTCATGCCGCCTAGCGAGACCCCCGCCACGGTGGAGCCATGGTAGGCGTTCCACCGGCTGATGAAGATCCGGCGCTGGGGCTGACCCTTCAGCTTCCAGTAGTGCCGCGTCAGGCGGAAGATCGTGTCGACGGCCTCGGAGCCCGACGAGTTGAAGAAGACGTGGCTCAGGTGCCCGCCCATCTTGCTCGCGATCCGGGCCGCCAGCTTCACCGTGGGCGGCGTCGCTGTCCGGAAGAAGGTGTTGTAGTAGGGCAGTTCGAGCATCTGCTCATAAGCCGCCTTGGCCAGCTCTTCCCGGCCATACCCCACGTTCACGCACCAGAGCCCGGCCATGCCGTCGAGGATGGCGTTCCCCTCCCCGTCGTAGATGGTGCTGCCCTCGGCCCGGGTGATGATCCGGCTGCCGCCGAGGCTGGCGATCAGGCGGTGGTCCGCCTGGGCAGGCAGGTGGTGCGCCAGATCCAGGCGGCGCAGCTCGGCGATATCGTGGTTGCGGATAGGAACGCTCACGCGGGTCACTCCTGAAACGGATCAGCTGACAAGGGGCTCGCCCCGGAGGGCCCGCCCGAAGACGCCGAAGAATACCTGACTTTGAGGATTTTCGCCCGTCCGCCATTCGGGATGCCACTGGACGGCCAGGACCGGGGCGGAATTGACCTGGGTCGAGAAGGCCTCGACCACCCCGTCATCGGCGCAGGCCTCAACGGACAGGCCGTCCCCCAGGCGCTGGACGCCCTGGTAGTGCACCGAGTTCACCTGGATGCGGGCCTGCCCCAGGGCACCGGCGAGGACACCCCCGGGCGTCAACGCCACCTCGTGGACATGGTCGAACATTTCATTGAAGCCGACGTCGTCGGGGGCGTGGTGCCGCAAGAGATCGGGGTGATCGGAGACGTCCCGCCGCAGGGTCCCCCCAAAGGCCACGTTCAGCTCCTGGAACCCCCGGCAGATGCCGAAGACCGGCCGGCCGAGGTCGAGCATGGCGCGGATGAGGTCGCCGGTCATGGCGTCCCGGGCGGGATCGAACGGCCCGGGGGCATCGTCCGCTGCCTCGCCATAGGCGCCGGGGTCGAGGTTGGAGGGGCTACCGGTCAGCAAGAGCCCATCCAGGCGGCACGCCACGTCGGCGGCCGACATGAGCCCGGGCATGGAGGGTACCAGCAGGGCGGCGGCGTCGGCATAGGTCATGGCCGAGGCGACATAGCGGTTCATCACCGCCTGGGCGGGCTCGATCCCGACCGTGCGGGTGCAGCAGATGATGCCGGCGACCGGGCGGACCATGTCAGTTCAGCAGGACGGCGGGCGAGCACGCGTGCCAGCCGAGCCAGACCTCCTCGCCCAGGGCAAAGTCCTCCTGGTCCCAGCGGGTCAGGTTGGACCTGAGCACCCTGATCCGCCGGCCACCGGCGATCTCGACGTCGTAGGTGCTCTCACTGCCCAGGTAGGACTCGTGGCGGATCACGCCGCGTACCAGGTTGGAGCCGGCCGGAGAGTCGTCCAGGACTGGCGGCGGCTGGCCGGGGGTGTACTTGTGCAGCTCGATCTTCTCGGGCCTCAGGGCCGCCCAGACCGTAGCCCCTCTGCCCCCGGTGACGCCGTGGTCGAGATAGATGTCGGTGGGCAGTTCGGGAGAGCGCACCACGGCCTGGTCCTGTTCATCCACGGCCAGGACACCCTCGAACAGGTTCACCGACCCGATGAAGTCGGCCACGAAGCGGCTTCCGGGAAACTCGTAGAGGTCGTTGGGCGTCGCCACCTGCTGCAACAGGCCGCGGTTCATGACCGCGCAGCGGCTGGCCAGGGCCAGGGCCTCGTCCTGGTCATGGGTGACCATGATGAAGGTGATACCGACGGTCTCCTGCAGGGAGCTGAGCTCGGTGCGCATCTGGTCGCGCAGCTTGGCGTCGAGGGCCGAGAGGGGCTCGTCCAGCAGGAGGACCCGGGGGCGCTTGATCAGGGCCCGGGCCAGGGCCACGCGCTGGCGCTGTCCGCCGGACAGTTGGTCCGGCTTGCGGGCGCCCAGCCCGCCCAGCTGAACCAGCTCCAGGGCCTCCTCGACCCTCAGGTCACGCTCCGCCGCCGGAACACGGTCGATCTTCAGTCCGTAGGCCACGTTGTCAGCCACGCTCATGTGCGGGAAGACCGCGTAGGACTGGAACACCATGTTCACCGGCCGGCGGTTGGGAGGCACGGCCGAGATATCCTGCCCGTCGATCAGGATACGTCCCTCGGTGGGGGTCTCGAAGCCAGCCAACATGCGCAGAAGGGTGGTCTTGCCGCAGCCCGAAGGGCCGAGCAGGCAGAAGAACTCACCCTCGTCGATGGTCAGGGAGACATTGTCCACGGCCACCATGCGGCCGAAGCGCTTGGAGACGTTCTCGAAGGTGATGATGGGCTTGCTCATGACGCCT
>JBMOEP010000111.1:0-6454 GCA_049314675.1 Phenylobacterium sp. | reverse complement strand
GCGAGATCGACGCCGCCCTCGATGCAGGGGTCGTTACCCTTCATACCAAGATCAAGGCCCGCCACTTCGAGATGAACGCGGATGGGGTCCTTGAGCGCAGGGTCATCGACACCACACCGGGTCGGATGAAGATTGTCGCCCTGTTCCCGCAGCATCCTGCCGTCGGGCACCGCCTTCTCGAGAAGAACCTCACCAAGAAGGAAATCGGCAACCTTATCGAAACCGTCTATCGGCACTGCGGCCAGAAGGCGACGGTGATCTTCGCTGATCAGATGATGGGCCTGGGCTTCCGAGAGGCCGCCAAGGCTGGCATCTCCTTCGGCAAGGATGACATCATCATCCCGCAGAGGAAGAAGCCTATCGTCGAGGAAACCCGCAGGCTGGTCGAGGAGTACGAGCAGCAGTACGCGGACGGCCTGATCACCAAGGGCGAGAAGTACAACAAGGTTGTCGACGCCTGGGCCAAGGCCACCGATCGCGTCGCTGACGAGATGATGGCCGAGATTTCTACCGCCGAGAAAGACGCCTCGGGCCGGGAAGGGGAGATCAACTCGATCTTCATGATGGCCAACTCGGGTGCCCGTGGCTCCCAGGCCCAGATGAAGCAGCTGGGTGGAATGCGCGGCCTTATGGCCAAGCCCTCGGGTGAGATCATCGAGACCCCGATCATCTCGAACTTCAAAGAAGGCCTGACAGTCCAGGAGTACTTCAACTCCACCCACGGCGCGCGCAAGGGCCTGGCTGACACGGCGCTGAAGACGGCCAACTCGGGCTACCTGACCCGCCGCCTGGTCGATGTCGCCCAGGACTGCATCATCAACGAGGAAGATTGCGGCACCAGCCGTGGGATCACCCTCAGGGCGGTGGTTGAGGGCGGCGACGTGCTTGTCTCCCTGGGCGCACGGATACTGGGGCGTCACGCCGCAGAGGATGTGCGCGACCCCACCAGCGGCGATGTCATCGTCCCGGCAGATGCCTATTTCGACGAGGACATGATCGAGGTCGTCGAGGCTGCCGCGGTCCAGTCCGTGAAGGTGCGTTCGGTCCTGACCTGTGAGGCCAAGCTTGGCGTCTGCGGCGCCTGCTACGGCCGTGACCTGGCCCGCGGAACACCGGTGAATATCGGCGAGGCGGTCGGCGTCATCGCCGCCCAGTCCATCGGCGAGCCCGGCACCCAGTTGACCATGCGGACCTTCCACATCGGCGGGACGGCCCAGGTGAAGGATGCGTCCTTCCACGAGGCTGGAAATGCAGGCGTGGTGCGGCTCATCGGCGGATCCACGGTGGTTGCCCCTGACGGTGCCCTGATCTGCATGAGCCGCAACCTCGTGCTGACTGTCCAGGTCGACGGCAAGGATCGCGAGACCTACAAGCCGCCGTACGGTGCCCGCCTGAAGTTCAAGGATGGGGAGAAGGTCAAGCGTGGCGAGCGCCTCACCGAGTGGGACCCCTACTCGAACCCGATCATCACCGAGGTCGGTGGTCGTGTCCGCTTTGAGGACCTGGTCGAGAACGTGTCCTTCCGAGAGGAAGCCGACGAGGCCACGGGCATCTCCAGCCGCGTCGTCGTCGACTGGCGCGCCTCCACCAAGGGCGGCGACCTGCGCCCGGCCATGGCGGTACTGGACGAGACGGGTGCCTATCGCCGGCTCTCGAACGGCGGGGAGGCCCGCTATCTGCTCCCGGTGGGTGCCATCCTGTCGGTGGGTGACGGGGACGAAATCCGGCCGGGCGAAGTCCTGGCCCGGGTGTCGACCGAGAGTGCCAAGACCAGGGACATCACCGGCGGTCTTCCGCGGGTGGCCGAACTGTTCGAGGCCCGCCGGCCTAAGGACTGTGCGGTGATCGCGGAGATGGATGGCCGCGTCGAGTTCGGGCGCGACTACAAGAACAAGCGCCGGATCAAGATCACACCGGAGGATGGCGGCGAAGCCGTCGAATTCCTGATCCCGAAGGGTAAGCATATCGCCGTCCACGATGGGGACGTCATCCGCAAGGGTGAATACCTCATCGACGGCAATCCCGATCCGCATGACATCCTCCGGATCCTGGGTATCGAGGCGCTGGCGGAATTCCTGGTCGACGAGATCCAGGAGGTCTATCGCCTTCAGGGCGTGCCCATCAACGACAAGCACATCGAGACCATCGTTCGTCAGATGCTCCAGAAGGGCGAGATCCTCGAGACCGGGGACACGGGCCTTCTCAAGGGCGACCACCTCGACATGACGGACATCCACGAGGAGAACGCCAAGGCCGAGGCCCGCGGTGGACGTCCGGCGATCACCCAGCCGGTCCTGCTCGGGATCACAAAGGCGTCGCTCCAGACCCGCAGCTTCATCAGCGCCGCCTCCTTCCAGGAGACGACCCGCGTGCTGACCGAGGCTTCGGTACAGGGCAAGACAGACACCCTCGAGGGCCTGAAGGAAAACGTGATCGTGGGCCGTCTGATCCCGGCGGGGACGGGATCCTTCCTCCGCGGCCTGCAGCGGGTTGCGGCGCGCCGCGACGCCGCTCTCAGCGCCAGCCGGGAAGAGGCCATGGAGCCGCTTCCGGAGGTCATCGCCGTAGAGGCCGAAGAGGAGGGGCTCGGCCTCTAGGCCGCAGAACCCGACCGGACAACCTGGGGGCGGCACGCGCAGGCGTGTCGCCCCTTTTCCTTGGGGGGATTGCAACTGTCGCGCGGTATCCCACATCAGGCCCGGGTGGGGACCCTGGGAGACAACGCATGCCGCTCTTGCTCTGCCCGAACTGTAACACCTCCATGCAGACCGTATCCCGCTCCGGCGTGGAACTGGATATGTGCCCTTCCTGCCGGGGGGTCTGGATGGATCGCGGTGAACTTGAAAAGGTCCTGGGCGCCGTTCGCGAAGACATCGAAGACCGCGGGCAGCCAAGAAAGCCGCCAGAGCGAGAAACTGACGCCTTTCGAAGGAGCCCCGAGGACGGGGCTCGGCGTTACTCCGACGACGATGGGCGCCGGCGTCAGGGTTGGGACGATGATCGCTATCCGAAGAAGAAGCGCGGCTTCGACATCTTCGATATATTCGACTGACGTCGGGGTCTGCGCCCGGGTGCCGTTGACGCCGACGGACCTTCCGAGTATGAACCGCGCTCTTTCGAGGCTGGGAGGGAGTCGTCCCGGTCACCGATGAGCGGTCATCGCCCTTCCGGGGGGTGACGGACCCGCCGGTGCGATCGTCTTCGCGCCGGCGAGTTTTTGCGTTCAGAGGTCCTGGCCCCGGATCGAATTCGTAATTGGAACCCTCATGAGGCGCCGCGGCCAAACGGCACACGCCTCCACAGCAGAGAATAAATGCCCACAGTCAACCAGCTCATCCGCAAGCCAAGGCAAGATAAGCCTTCGCGGAACAAGGTCCCGGCCCTCAAGGGTTGCCCCCAGCGTCGCGGCGTCTGCACCCGGGTCTATACGACGACCCCGAAGAAGCCGAACTCGGCCCTGCGGAAGGTCGCCAAGGTGCGCCTGACCACGGGCATCGAAGCGGTCTGCTACATCCCCGGCGAAGGTCACAACCTGCAGGAGCACTCCGTGGTGCTCATCCGTGGCGGCCGGGTGAAGGACCTTCCAGGCGTCCGCTATCACATCCTGCGCGGCGTTCTCGACACCCAAGGGGTGAAGGACCGCAAGCAGCGCCGTTCGCTCTACGGCGCCAAGCGTCCGAAGTAAGGAGACGAGTCCATGTCCCGCCGCCGCCGCGCCGAGAAGCGTGAAGTCCTGCCGGATCCCAAGTTTGGTGATCTGACCGTCACAAAGTTCATGAACTACGTCATGTACGAAGGTAAGAAGGCTGTCGCCGAGAACATCCTCTACGGTGCCTTCGACATCCTGGAGTCCAAGCGCAAGGATCAGGGTCCTCTTGAGACCTTCCATGCCGCCCTCGATAACGTGGCGCCGGGTATCGAAGTCCGCTCCCGCCGGGTTGGCGGTGCGACCTACCAGGTTCCGGTCGAGGTTCGTCCGGATCGCCGCAAGGCTCTGGCCATCCGCTGGCTTGTGACTGCCGCTCGCAAGCGCGGTGAGAACACCATGACGGAGAAACTGGCTGGGGAACTCCTGGACGCGTCTTCTAACCGCGGGACAGCGGTCAAGAAGCGTGAGGACACGCACAAGATGGCCGAGGCCAACCGGGCCTTCTCTCACTACCGCTGGTAAGACCTGCGGATATTTTGGGTTACCGGCGCGGAGGCCCTGAAAGCCTCTCGCGCCGTTCTTGCAAGACACCGACGCCCCTCTAGCTGAGCGCCCGCCATGCCCCGTATTCACGCGATCGAAGACTACCGTAATTTCGGAATCATGGCCCATATCGACGCGGGTAAGACCACCACGACCGAGCGGATCCTGTTCTACACCGGGAAGAGCCACAAGATCGGCGAAGTCCATGACGGTGCCGCCACCATGGACTGGATGGAGCAGGAACAGGAACGCGGCATCACCATCACCTCGGCGGCCACCACCGCCTTCTGGTCCGGCTGCCGCCTGAACATCATCGACACGCCCGGGCACGTGGACTTCACCATTGAGGTGGAGCGGTCGCTGAGGGTGCTGGACGGTGCCGTGGCGGTGCTGGACGGCAACCAGGGCGTGGAGCCCCAGACCGAGACGGTCTGGCGCCAGGCTGACCGCTACAACGTCCCGCGCATCGTGTTCGTCAACAAGATGGACAAGATCGGCGCGGATTTCGAAATGTGCGTCCGCACCATCCGTGAGCGACTTGGCGTCAAGGCTGTGCCGATCCAGCTTCCGATCGGTTCTGAATCCACCCTGCGCGGGATTGTCGACCTGGTTCGCATGAAGGCCGTGGTTTGGGAATCCGAGGGCCTGGGCGCTAATTTCCACGACGAGGATATCCCGGCCGACATGCTCGCCAAGGCCGAGGAAGCCCGCCACTACATGATCGAGAACGCCGTCGAGATGGACGACGATGCCATGGAGGCCTACCTCGGCGGTGAGGTGCCCTCGGAAGCGGTGATCAAGAAATGCATCCGCAAGGCGGTACTTACGGGTGCGTTCTATCCAATCCTTGCCGGCTCTGCCTTCAAGAACAAGGGCGTGCAGCCCCTGCTCGACGCCGTCGTCGATTACCTGCCGTCGCCGGTGGACATTCCCCCGACCCCGGGCCTGGACTTCAAGACTGAGGAGCCTGTCGTGCGCAGGGCCTCTGATGACGAGCCCTTGTCGGTCCTGGCCTTCAAGATCATGGATGACCCCTTCGTGGGCTCGCTGACCTTCTGCCGGATCTATTCTGGCAAGTTGGAGTCGAGTATGGGCCTGCTCAATTCGACGCGCGACAAGCGCGAGCGCGTCGGGCGCATGCTGCTCATGCACTCCAATAACCGCGAAGATATCAAGGAAGCCTACGCTGGCGACATCGTCGCCCTGGCAGGCCTCAAGGACACCCGTACGGGCGACACCCTGTGTGACCCGACCAAGTCGCCGGTGATCCTGGAGAAGATGAACTTCCCGGAACCCGTCATCGAGATTGCCATTGAGCCGAAGTCCAAGCCCGACCAAGAAAAGCTGGGCGTCGCCCTGGCCAAGATGGTCGCCGAGGATCCCTCCTTCACGGTGTTCACGGATCAGGAGTCCGGCCAGACCATCATGAGGGGCATGGGCGAGCTACATCTCGACATCAAGGTCGACATCCTGAGGCGCACCTACAAGGTCGAGGCCAACATCGGCGCCCCTCAGGTGGCCTATCGGGAAAGCCTCGGTCGGCTTACCGATATCGACTACACGCACAAGAAGCAGACCGGCGGCACCGGCCAGTTTGCCCGGGTCAAGATCAAGTTCGAGCCCGGCGAGCCCGGTTCGGGGTTCGTGTTCGCGAGCACCGTCGTTGGCGGTTCCGTTCCGAAGGAATACGTCCCTGGCGTGCAGAAGGGCCTGGAGTCGGCCAAGGAAAACGGCCTCCTGGCCGGTTTCCCGGTGATCGATTTCAAGGCGACCCTCTACGATGGCGGCTACCACGACGTGGACTCCTCCGTCCTGGCCTTCGAAATCGCCTCGCGCGCAGCCTTCCGGGAACTCCGTGAGAAGGGCGCTCCGCGCCTGCTCGAGCCGGTGATGAAGGTCGAGGTCCTGACCCCGGATGAGTACATGGGCGACGTGATCGGCGACCTGAACAGCCGGCGCGGGCAGATCCAGGGTACCGAGACCCGGGGTAACGCCCAGGTGGTCACGGCCTTCGTCCCGCTCGCTAACATGTTCGGCTATATCAACACGCTGCGCTCGTTCTCGCAGGGACGAGCCAACTTTACGATGCAGTACGACCATTACGAGACGGTGCCGCAAGCGGTCGCCGACGAAGTGATCAAGAAGTTCGCCTAACCCCGCACCAACCCCAGTTTAGAGGACAGGCCCAGAGAGGGCCGGAGCTTGAGATGGCCAAAGAGAAATTCGAACGCAATAAGCCGCACTGCAACATTGGCACGATTG
>JBMOEP010000110.1:0-6472 GCA_049314675.1 Phenylobacterium sp. | reverse complement strand
ACCACGCCGGCGATCATGAACGGCATCAGGTAGTGCAGCGAGAAGAAGCGGTTCAGGGTCGCGTTGTCGACCGCGAAGCCGCCCCACAGCCAGGTGGTGATGGACTGGCCGATCAAGGGCAGGGCACCGAACAGGTTGGTGATCACCACTGCGCCGTGGAAGCTCATCTGGCCCCAGGGCAGGACGTAGCCCATGAAGGCGGTGGCCATCATCAGCAGGTAGATCACGCAGCCCAGGATCCAGAGGAGCTCGCGAGGCGCCTTGTAGGACCCGTAATAGAGGCCGCGGAACATGTGGGCGTAGACCGCGATGAAGAACATCGAGGCCCCGTTGGAATGCATGTAGCGGATCAGCCAGCCGTAGTTCACGTCGCGCATGATGCGCTCGACCGACGCGAAGGCGTGGTCCACGTGCGGCACGTAGTGCATGGCCAGGACAATGCCGGTGACCAGCTGGATGCCCAGGCAGAGCGCGAGGATGCCGCCGAAGGTGTACCAGTAGTTCAGGTTCTTCGGGGTCGGGAAGTCGACCAGGCTGTCGTAGGCCAGACGGGCGATCGGAAGGCGGGAGTCGAGCCAGCGCTCGAAACCGGTCTTGGGAATGTAGTTCGAATGTCCACTCATATTCGTCAGCCCACCTTGACCACGGTGTCAGAAAGGAAAGCGTAGTCCGGAACCTCCAGGTTCGTGGGCGCAGGGCCCTTACGGATTCGGCCAGAGGTGTCGTAGTGCGAGCCGTGGCAGGGGCAGAACCAGCCGCCATAGTCGCCGCCGCCGAAGGTCGGCACGCAGCCCAGGTGGGTGCAGGTGCCGATCAGGACCAGCCACTCGGCCTTGCCGGGCTTGTGGCGCACCTCATCGGTGGAAGGGTCCCGAAGGGCCGCCTTGTCGTCCTTGATGGCCGAGGCGATCTCGGCGCCGGTGCGGTGCCGGATGAACAGGGGCTTGCCGCGCCACTTGATGGTGACGGACTGGCCGAGCTGAACCTTGGTCAGGTCGAACTCCACCGAGGCCAGGGCGAGGGTGTCGCCAGCGGGGTTCATCTGGTCGACGAATGGCCAGGCCACCGTCGCCACTGCACCAAGCGCCGCGACGCCCGCCGCAATGTGAATGAAATCGCGCCGGCTGGGGTCGTCCCCATCCGCGCCATGTTCGGGGTTCGCGCCCGTCACGCTGTCGGCCACTTGAAAGCCACCCTTCGGTTGGGGACTGCGCCGGAAGGGCGCGGTCCGTTCTCGACCCCGCCAGTCGATCTGGTAAGGGTCCCCCAGACTGAACGCGCAGACCTGCGGCGAACCGTCCGGGAAACCATGTCGCCAAGGGCGAAGGGACTCCCGCCGATTCGCTGCGGACCGCGCACAGCCCGTCGCGGGATCACCTAGAATGCTGCTGGCCCTTTTTCAACCTGACATTCCGCAAAACCTTGGCGCCGCCATCCGGCTGGGGGCTTGCCTGGACACCCCGGTGCACGTCATCGAGCCCTGCGGCTTTCCCCTGTCGGACAAGGCGATCCTCCGGGCGGCCCTGGATTACGGTGACCCGGGCGAGGTGGTCCGACATCCCAGCTGGGGTACCTTTCGGGCCACAGCGACAGGACGGATCGTTCTTTTCACCACCCGGGGTGCGCACCCGCTGCACGAATTCGCCTTCCGGGCCGACGATATCCTCCTGTTCGGCCAGGAAAGCGCCGGCGTGCCGGATTTCGTCCACGACGCCGCCGACGCCCGGGTCATCATTCCCTTGAGCCGCGGGCGACGATCCTTCAACCTGACCGTCTCGGCGGCGATCGGCCTGTCCGAGGCCCTTCGTCAGACCGGGCAATTTCCCGCTTTTCATCCGCAAGATTTTCCCAGCCATGATTGATCCCGCCGTCCTGGAGTCCCGCAATGCCCGGGCGCGCGCCTGGTTCGACGCCCTGCGGGACCGCATCGTCGCCGCCTTTGAGCAGCTTGAGGTCGACGCGCCCGCAGACCTCTTCCCCGGGGAGCCCGCGAAGTTCGAGCTGAAGCCCTGGGTGCGCGAGGCCGGCGGCGGCGGGGTGATGGGCTTCCTGCGCGGCGGCCGGTTCATCGAGAAGATGGGCGTGCACATCTCCCTGGTACACGGGACCTTCACCCCCGAGATGGCCGCCAACATGCCTGGCGCCGACAAGGACCCCCGCTTCACGGCCACCGGCATCAGCCTTATCGCCCACATGCGCAGCCCGAAGGTCCCGGCAGTGCACATGAACACCCGCTTCCTGGCCACCCAGACCGGCTGGTTCGGCGGCGGTGCCGACCTGACCCCCACCCTGGACGTCCAGCGCAGCCAGGAGGCGCCGGACGCCCTCACCTTCCATGCCGCCCTGAAGGCTGCCTGCGACCGGCACGATCCAGCCTGGTACCCGGACTTCAAGGCGCGGTGCGACGAGTACTTCTACCTCCCTCACCGCAAGGAACCGCGGGGCGTCGGCGGCATCTTCTACGATCACCACAATTCCGGAGACTGGGACCGGGACTTTCAGTTCACCCAGGATGTGGGCGAGGCCTTGCTGGAGGTCTATCCCAGGATCGCCCGGAGCCGGATGCACGAGCCCTGGACCGAGGCCGATCGCCGCGAGCAGCTGATTCGCCGTGGCCGCTACGTGGAGTTCAACCTGCTCTACGACAGGGGCACCATGTTCGGCCTCAAGACCGGCGGCAATATCGAGAGCATCCTGTCGTCCATGCCCCCCGAGGTCATCTGGCCCTGAGGCAGCGCACGGTCGTCAGGTCCGGCCGCCAGCCTCGATGAAGCTGCGCAGCCGGCGGCCTACCTCCAGCCGGTCATTGCCCACCGCGTAGCTGGCCGCGGCAGCGTCGGCCTGCGCGTCGGTGTAGCGGTTCCCGCGCCGGGCCTCGATCAGGGCCAGGGCGTAGTCCGGCTCGAACTCGGGGTGAAGCTGTATCGAGATCGCCCGGCGCTCGGGATAGGCCAGGGCGCCGAAGGGCGTGAAGTCGCTGGCCGCGGCGAGCCGGGCGTCGCCGGGCGGCTCCACCACCTGGTCCTGGTGCGAGGCGGCGGCCGCCAGGGTCGGGAGGCCAGTCAGCCAGCCGTCCGGACGGGCCTCGTAACGGTGCAGGCCCACGCCCCAGCCCTTGGGCGACTTGATCACCCGCCCGCCGAAGGCTTCGGCCATCACCTGGTGCCCGAAACAGACACCGACCAGGGCGGTGCGCCCGGAGGCTGCGTTTAGGAAAGCCTTCAAGGGCGCGATCCACGGCAGGGGATCGTAGACCCCGGCGGCGGATCCGGTCACCAGGCAGGCGTCCCAGGCCGAAGGGTCGGAAGGTAGCTTTCCCAAGGCCACGTCAAAGGTCTCGGCGGAGTCGCCCGGTTGCAGGAGCAGCCGCCGGAACATGGCGGGATAGTCCCCGAAGCGCTCGGAGAGGTCGCCAGGCGGCGCGCCGGTCTCGAGTATGGCCAGCCTCATGCCTCAGGCCCCCATACCGCGAAGGACCGCAGCCAGGCGAGCGCGGACAGCCTCCGCGTCTGACGGGAAGTCCTCGTCCATCCACCAGGCCTCGACCTCGCGCAGGGCCTCCCCAACCTTCGGGCCCGGACGTGCGCCGGCCGCCACGGCGTCCGCGCCGGATACCGGAAGGGACCTTGCACGCCAGACCCCGGCCTCGGCGACCAGGGCGCGCCAGTCACCTGACGCCTGGCCTTCCGGTGATAGGGCCCAGGCCAGGCGAAGCCGGTCCAGGGCGGTCCCGGAACCCAGAATGTGCAGGGCGCGGCGGATCTGCCGTGGCGACATCCAGCTGACCAGCCGGGGCTCGCGCCCCGCGGCCGCCACAAGGCGCTCCCGCTGGGCACCGGACAGGCGCAGGCGCGCGGCCTCCCGGGCGACATCCGTGGCCCCCTCGGGAAACAGAGCCCCCAGCCGGAGCAGGGCATCGGCAGGACGGCCCTCCAGGGCCTCCACACGGCACAGGCCCTCCAGCCGCGACAGGTCGCCGGCAAAGGGCAGGACCTGGGCCAGCACGCCCGTCGAAGCCATCAGGCGCAGGGCTGGCCGGGGATCGGGCGCGCCCAGCAGGACGACGAGTTCCTTGAGGACGCGTTCCGCTGCGAGGGTGGAAAGACTCCCGGCCTGGGCCGCGCAAGCCTCGACCGCCGCCAGGTCCGGCTCGCCCCGGCCGTACCAGGCGAGGAATCGGAAGTAACGGAGGATGCGAAGATGGTCCTCGCGGATCCGTTGGCCCGGGTCTCCGACGAAGACGATCCCGCCCGCCCGGGCCGCGGCAACGCCGAGGCCTGTGGGATCGAACACTCGCCCGCTGCGGTCGGCGTAGAGGGCGTTCAGGGTGAAGTCCCGCCGGGCGGCGTCCTCCGCCCAGTCGTCGGTAAAGGCCACGACGGCGCGCCGGCCATCGGTCTCCACGTCACGCCTCAGGGTGGTGATCTCGAACCCCCGGCCGCCGCTGACTGCCGTCACCGTGCCGTGCTCCAGGCCGGTGGGAACCGACTTGAGCCCCGCCGCCTCCAACGCTGCGACCACGACGGGCGGCTCGAGGGCGGTCGCCAGGTCGATGTCGGCGATGGCACGGCCCATGACCGCGTTACGCACGCAGCCCCCGACGAAGCGCACGCACGCCGGCCCACCCGCCGCCTCCAGGGCGTCGAGGACGGCGCTCGCGGCTGGGTCTGACAGCCACCCAGCGTCCGCCAGGACGATCTCCAAAGACGCGCCCGTCACGCTGGGACCCCGAACAGGCGATGGGACAGGATCCGCAGCATCCCCGCCGTCGCCCCCCAGATGAAGCGCTCATCGTGGGTCATGGCGTAGAACCGGCGCTTGCCGCCATCCGGCAGTTCGCGCTCGTGGGTCTCGTGGTTGGCGCCGTCCATGAGGAAGCCAAAGGGCGTCTCGAAGATGTCGGCCACTTCGTCGGGATTGGGCTGGAGGCTGAAGCCGTCCTCGATGAAGGCAACTACCGGGGTGACCAGGTAGCCCGTCCCCGTCCGGTAGGGCGTTGAAAGGCCGACGGGCGAGACGAAGCCGGGCGCCAGCCCCACCTCTTCCTCGGCCTCGCGCAGGGCCGCCTGCCACGGCGTCTCACCTGCGTCGCAACGCCCGCCCGGAAAGGCGATCTGGCCCGCATGCCGCCTGAGGGTGTCCAGCCGGGTGGTCAAGAGGACGGAGTAGCCATGCGGCCGCTCGATCAGGCCCACCAGGACGGCGGCGGGGGTCAGGGTGTCCAGCGGGGGAAAGTAGGGATCCGGCTCGAAGTCGAAGTCCGAGCTGATCTGGTCAACAGTCCGGTGCGCCAGGGGATCCAGGCGCTCGGCAAGCCGGGCCTGAAGCCGGGGCCGGGCGCCAGGGGCGGCCAGCTGGTGCGGGCTCACGTCTCCACGTCCCCGGCCGAGCCCAGGTCGAAGGCCACGCCCCCGGACCGGACGACCAGACGCCCGGACTCCGCTTCCGCCAACTCGACCAGTTCATAGAAGACCGGACGGGCGACCAGGGCCTCCAGGCCCCGCCGCACATGCAGGTAGGGCCGAGGTTCGCCGGTCCGGGTATCGGTCTCCACCCGCAGGGCGTTTTCGGGACCTGCGCGGACCTCGTCCCCGACATTGGTCTGGAAGACCAGGTCCTCGCCCTCCCGGTCCACGCGAACGGCGATGAAGGGGGCGTCCTCGACGGTGATCCGCATCTTCTCCACCGGCGTCACCAGGTGGAAGCCGTCGGGATCCTTCCTCAGGACCGTGGAGAACAGGCGCACCAAGGCTTCGCGGCCGATGGGGGTGCCTTCATGGAACCACTGTCCATTGCGCTTGATGACGATGTCGATTTCGCCGCAATGGGCCGGATTCCAGAGGTGCACCGGCGGCAGGCCCCGCCCAGGCGCCTGCCGCGCGGCGGTGGCGACGCCCTCCAGGCCGGAAGATGGTTGAGTCTCGGACATGTAATGAAGGTAGGCCCGAGCGCCGCCGGGCTCAACCTTGCGTGGACTGCGGACTTCGGAACGTCAGGCCCGGACCGGGCCTTCCAGCGGGCTGGAAGCCCCCCGCGCCAGGACACGGCGTGGATCCACCGGGCCCGGTAGGCGTACACTCCGCGTCGCTGCAGCCGAGTACCCCAACCGCTCGAAGTATTGGGAATCCCCCACCAGCAGGATCGGCCCCTCGCCAAGGGCGTCCGCCGCGGCGCCAGCATGCTGGACCAGCCTGCCGCCCAGTCCATCCAGCCGGCGGCCTGAATGGACCGCCAGCGGCCCCAGGAAGAGGGCCGGGGTCGTACCGATGCGGATGTCCCAGAGCCGGACCACCCCGACGACCCGGCCGGCGTCCACCGCACAGAAAGACAGGTCAGGGCGGGCGCGGGCGAATTCGCGGACGCGCTCCGAGACCTTAACGAACCGGCCCGGCCCGAAGGCATGGTCAAGCAGGGCCTCGATGCCTGCGGCGTCGCCGGGCGTCTCGGGACGCAGGCTGGCTTCGGATTGCAC
>JBMOEP010000109.1:0-6546 GCA_049314675.1 Phenylobacterium sp. | reverse complement strand
ACCCCCTTCTATGCCGCCCGCCCCGTCCGCTGCGGACGGCCATGCACAAGGGGAAAGACCGATGTTTTCGCACATCATGATCGGCACCAATAACCTGGAGACGGCCAAGACCTTCTACGATGCCCTGCTCGGCACGCTGGGCGTGCCGCCGGCCCATGTGGACGGGCACCGGATCTTCTACATCACGCCCACGGGCATCTTCTCGGTGAGCCAGCCGATCAACGGCGAGCCGGCCACGGCCGGCAATGGCGGGACCATCGGCTTTGCCTGCGCCACGCCGGCCCAGGCCGACGCCTGGCACGCGGCGGGCGTCGCCGCCGGCGGCACCACCTGCGAGGACCCGCCCGGCGTCCGCGAAGGCGGTTCGGGCAAGATGTACCTGGCCTACCTGCGCGACCCGGACGGCAACAAGCTGTGCGCCCTGCACCGGATGTGATCCGGGCCTGAAAGGGCCGGGAGCGGAAACGGGCGGCGTCCTTCGCGGGGCGCCGCCTTTTTCTTTGGGGTCATCAGCCCTGCGGCGGGAAGCGCTTCAGCAGGGCCGTGGCACGGTATCGCCGCCGGGGGCCGGGTGATGCTAGAAGGACCCCATGGCCGAAGCCTTCAACTCCACAGAACTGCCCCAGGACAAGGCCGCGCGCTATGCCGCCCTGGCCCAGGAGATCGCCTCGGTGCTCGACGGCGAGCCCGACCGGACTGCGCGGATGGCGGTGGTGGCGGGCATGCTGGCCCAGACCTTTCCCCACTTCTTCTGGACCGGCTTCTACCGGGTGGATCCGACCCGGCCCGGTGAACTGGTCCTGGGCCCCTACCAGGGCACACTGGGTTGCCTGCGCATCCCCTTCGGCAAGGGGGTCTGCGGGGCTGCGGCCGAGCGGCGCGAGACGGTGGTGGTCGAGGATGTCCACGCCTTTCCCGGCCACATCGCCTGCGATTCCCGCTCGGCCAGCGAGATCGTCTGCCCGGTCTTCGACGCCGCCGGCGGGCTGATTGCCGTGCTGGACGTCGACGCCGAGATCCCCGCTGCCTTCGATGCGATCGACGCTGAGGCCCTGAATCGTATCCTTGCCCAGGCCTTCTCGGCCTGAACCCCAGCCTGAACCCCAGCCTGAACCCTGGCCCCTGAACTCAAGTCGGGGCTTCGGAACGGCTTGGCTTCCCCCGCATCCCGGGCCTATGGTCTCGACCCGATGCACCCTGGGATCGCCCGGGGGCGAGTGTGGGAGCGAAAACATGGCTGAGGCCTATATCGTTGCGGCGGGACGCACCGCCGGCGGCCGCAAGGGCGGCAAGCTCAAGGGCTGGCATCCGACGGACCTCGCGGCCGTCGTGCTGAACGACCTGGTCGACCGGACCTCCATCGACCCGGCGGCGGTCGAGGACGTGATCATGGGCTGCGTGATGCAGGTGGGCGAGCAGTCCACCAACGTCGCCCGCAACGCCGTTCTGGCCTCCAAGCTGCCGGAGAGCGTGCCCGGCACCAGCATCGACCGCCAGTGCGGCTCGTCCCAGCAGGCCCTGCAGTTCGCGGCCCAGGCGGTCATGTCCGGCACCATGGACGTGGTCATCGCCTCGGGCGTCGAGAGCATGAGCCGGGTGCCCATGGGCCTGTCGGTCTCCCTCCCGGCCCAGAACGGCTTTGGTTTGCCCAAGAGCCCCTGGCAGGAAGAGCGCTATCCCGGCATCCAGTTCTCCCAGTTCGTGGGCGCGGAAATGGTCGCCGAGAAGTACAACCTGACCAAGGACCAGCTGGACGAGTTCAGCTATCGCAGCCACCAGCGGGCGATCGCCGCCAGCCAGGCCGGCGCCTTCAAGGACGAGATCATCGGCGTCGAGATCACGGACGCCGACGGCAACAAGACCCTCCACACGGTGGACGAGGGCATCCGCTTCGAGGCCAGCCTCGAGGGCATCAAGGGCGTGAAGCTGCTGCGCGAGGGCGGCCGGATCACGGCGGCCTCCTCCAGCCAGATCTGCGATGGCGCCTCGGGCGTCATGGTGGTGTCGGAGCGTGCCCTGAAAGAGCACAACCTGACGCCCCTGGCCCGCATCCACCACCTGTCGGTGATGGGCCACGACCCGGTGATCATGCTGGAAGCCCCGCTTCCGGCCACCGAGCGCGCCCTGAAGAAGGCCGGCATGAAGGTCGAGGACATCGACGTCTTCGAAGTCAATGAAGCCTTCGCCTCAGTGCCGGTCGCCTACATGCAGCGTCTCGGGGTTGACCCGGAAAGGCTGAACATCAATGGCGGCGCCATCGCCCTGGGTCACCCCCTCGGCGCCTCTGGCACCAAGCTGATGGCCACCCTGGTGAACGCCCTCAAGAGCCGGGGCGGACGCTACGGCCTTCAGACCATGTGCGAAGGCGGTGGCCTGGCCAACGTGACTATCATCGAGCGTCTGTAGGACGCTGGTGACCGCACGCAGGATCGTCGTCACCGGGGCCTTCGGGATCCTGGGCGCCGCGGTGGCCAAGGCTGCTGCGGCGGGCGGCGACCGCATCGCCCTGCTGGACTTCGCGCCCGAGCCCCCGGACGGCCTTGTCGCCGACTGCGGGCCGGGCGCCTTCGTCCTGTCCGGGGTCGACCTGACCGATCCGGCGTCCGCCCATCTGGCGGTGAACACCGCCGCCTCCGCCCTCGGGGGAATCGATGCCCTGCTCAACATCGCCGGGGGCTTTTCCTGGCAGACCCTGGCGGACGGCGACGCCGAAACCTGGGACCGGCTCTATCGCCTGAACGTGGCGACGGCGGCCAATGCCTGCCGGGCGGCCCTGCCGCATCTGCGGGGGTCGCAGGCGGGACGGATCGTCAATGTCGGGGCCAACGCCGCCCTGCGCTCCGGTGCCGGCATGGGCGCCTATGCGGCCTCCAAGGCTGGGGTGCACCGGCTGACGGAAAGCCTGGCCGAGGAACTGAAGGCGGACGGGATCACCGTCAACGCGGTGCTGCCCTCCATCCTCGATACCCCCGCCAACCGGGCCGACATGCCCAAGGCCGATCCCGCCCTCTGGGTCTCGCCGGCGGAACTGTCGGCGGTGATCCTGTTCCTCGCCTCCGAGGCCGCCTCGGCGGTCACGGGCGCCCTGGTCCCGGTGACCGGCCGGGTCTGAATACCGCCGGGTAGGTTTTTTCTGGCCCTTTGGGGCGCAGCGCGTCAGACTCGCGTGCCCGGAGGTTCCAGTCTTCATGCTTGCGTCCGTCCTTGCAGCGGTTTCGGGGCTCGCCCTCGCTGAACCGGCGCCTCTCCCCGTGGCTCCCGCTGTCGCCGCCCCCCCGGCCGCCACTGCGCCCGCAGCCCAGCAGGGGGTCATCTCCTACCCCCCGTCCTTCTTTGCCGACGTCGGTCCCTCCACCGCCCTTGAGATGATCCAGCGCCTGCCGGGGTTCAGCTTCGACCGCGGCGCTGCGGTCCGGGGCCTCTCCGGGTCGGGCGGGAACGTGCTGATCGACGGCGAGCCCCCGGTCTCCAAGAATGACAGTCTGGAGGAGATCCTGCGTCGCATCCCGGTCTCGTCGGTGCAACGCATCGACGTCATCCGCGGCGGCGCCCCCGGCATCGACATGCAGGGCCGAACGGTCATCGCCAACGTGATCCGCAAGTCCTCCGCGGGCGTTAAGGGGGCCTTCGTCTGGACCCTGTGGCCAATCGCCGACGGGCGGTTCTTCTATGGCCCGAGGGCCGAGGCGCAGTGGCGCCAGGGCCAGCGCCTGATCGAGGTGTCCTTCGTCGTGGGCAAGGGCCCCAACGATACGGCCGGAGACGGCGACCGGATCCGGGTCGACGCCAATGGAAACACCCTGATCCGGTCGAACATCGACTTCGACGCCCAGGGGTCGCGCCGCTGGTTGGTGGGCGCCTACGAGACGCCCTTTGCTGGCGGCCGCCTGAGGCTCAACGGCGCCTACATCGGCGGGGACGCTGATAGCGAGTACTACGACGACATCGTGTTTCCCTCGGTCTCCCGGGAGTACCAGTACTTCTCAGAGGACCGGTCCCAGAGCGAGATGGGCCTTCGCTGGAACCGGCGCGCGGGACCGAACCAGCTGGACGTGGTCGCCTTCCAGCAGTGGAACAAGACGAACAACTATTCCCGCTTCGACAGCTCCACCCTGTCGCGGCTGTTCCTGAACTCGAAGGATATCTCCGAGACCGTCGGACGCCTGAACCTGCGCCGGACGGTCAGCCCGGCCCTCAATATCGAGGCGGGCGTCGAGGGCGCGCTCAACACCCTGGACTCGGCCACCAGCCTCCGGATCAACACTGCGGTCATCCCCCTTCCCGCCGCCAACGTGCAGGTCGAGGAGAAGCGCGGCGAGGCCTTTGGCCTGGCGTCCTGGCGAGTATCGCCAAAGCTGGCCCTTGAGCTGGGGGTCCGCCAGGAAGTCTCCACCGTGACCTCGACCGGGGACGTGGAGCTGGAGAAGTCGCTGTCCTTCACCAAGCCCCGGCTGACGGCCACCTGGTCGCCCTTCGACGACCTGCAGGTCCGGGGGCGCCTGGAGCGCGAGGTCACCCAGCTGAACTTCGACGACTTCGTCGCCAACAACAGCGTCACCCAAACCGGGGCGGTGGTCGCCGGAAACCCGGACCTCTCCCCCATGCAGGCCTGG
Source organism: Phenylobacterium sp. (assembly GCA_049314675.1). Taxonomy (GTDB): domain Bacteria; phylum Pseudomonadota; class Alphaproteobacteria; order Caulobacterales; family Caulobacteraceae; genus Phenylobacterium. The sequence continues at coordinate 1,933 of JBMOEP010000109.1, read as the reverse complement.
GTGGCCGAGGTGGCCGTGGAGCGGCGGTTCCTGAAGCAGGGGGTAGCGATCCTGACCCTCCGCCGGTGGGCGCTTACGGATGTCATCGACCGGGCGCCGGTCTATCTCGGGAACCTCGTCGCTGACGCCCCCGCCAACATCGGGGATGGCTGGCGGAACGAGATCCAGTTCAGCCTGAGCGCGCCCCTGGACCGCCTTGGCCTGAAGCAGGCCACCCTCAAGGCCCAGGTGTCCCTGCGCGAGACCGAGGTCACCGATCCCACGACCGGGGACCTGCGCCCCATCTCCTCCTTGCTGACCTTCGGGCCCCCGCCGCCCATCTCCGCCGTGCGCGAGACCGAGTGGGACCTTCATTACACCCAGGACCTGCCCCGGCTGAAGTCGACCTGGGGCTTCGACATCATCGGCCCCTACATCGACCGCTACTACCGGCTCTCGGAGATCGAGACCCAAAAGAGCGAGATCAGCATCCTGGTCTTCGGGGAATGGAAGGCGCGCCCGGACCTCTCCCTGCGGGTGGAGCTCCAGTCCCTGGCCAAGGACACCGCCCGGCTGCGCGACGTCTGGTCCGGCCCGCGCAACACCGCGCCCCTGCAGTACAGGGACTTCCGAAACCTTCAGTACGACGGGGCCATCCAGTTCCGGCTGAGGAAGACCTTCGGCTGAAGGCGGGCCCTCAGGGGCGCTTCGGGGCGACCCTCCAGATGGCCTTGCCCGAGTCGTCGGCGACCAGCAGGGCCCCGGTCCGGTCCACGGCGACGCCGACCGGCCGGCCGCGCGTCTCGCCATCCTCCGTGAGGAAGCCGTCCAGGAAGACCTGGGGCGTACCGGAGGGCTTTCCGTCCCGGAAGGGAATGAAGGCGACGCGGTAGCCATTGTAGGGCTTGCGGTTCCAGGACCCGTGCTGCCCGACAAAGGCGCCGCCGCGATAGGCCTCCGGGAAGGCTGAGGCCTTGTAGAAGGCTAGGCCGAGGGACGCGGTGTGGGCACCCAGGGCGTAGTCCGGCTTCAGGGCCGTGGCCACGAGGTCCGGCTTCTGCGGTTGGACCCTCTCGTCCACGATGGCTCCGTAATAGCTGTAGGGCCAACCGTAGAAGCCGCCGTCGCGGACGCTCGTCATGTAGTCGGGCACCAGGTCCGGACCCAGCTCGTCCCGCTCATTCACTGTGGTCCAAAGGGCTCCCGTGACCGGTTCAAAGTCGAGGCCGTTGGGGTTGCGCAGGCCTGAGGCAAAGATGCGCCCGGTGCGTGCAGCGGGATCGATGGCCCAGATGGCAGCGCGGCCTTCTTCCTCGGCCATGCCGTTCTCGCCGATGTTCGAGTTCGAGCCGACGGTGGCGTAGAGGGTCTTTCCATCCGGGCTGGCGAAGACGTTCTTGGTCCAGTGGTGATTGCGACCAGCGGGCAGGTCAAAGATCCGCTCGGGCCGCCCGGTCGCCTTCATGTCGCCAGTCCGGTAGGGCAGGCGGACGATGCCGTCATCCTGCGCCACATAGAGGTTCTCGCCGACCAGGGTCATGCCGAAGGGGCGACGGATGTTCTCGGCGAAGGGGGCCTGGAGTTCGGCCACCCCATCGCCGTCGGCGTCCCGGAGCAGGGTGATGCGGTTTGGGCTGGTGCGCTGGATGGCGCCGGCTTGGCCCATCAGCAGGTTGGCGACCCGGTCTCGGAAGCCGGGCTTGCCCTTCTTCTCCGAGGAGGATTCCGCCACCAGGACATCGCCATTGGGCAGGACGAGGAGCCACCGCGGGTGGGCGAGGGCACCGGCGAACCGGGTCACCACAAAGCCCTCCGGCGCACGTGGCGCTTCAGTGCCTGACCAGCCCACAGGTTTCGCGATCGCGATCTGCGGGATGAGGGTGCTGGACGGTGCCGGCAACTTCGGCTCTGGACCAAAACCAGCCAGGGCGTCCGGCGATCCGCCTGCCGAACA
>JBMOEP010000108.1:0-6546 GCA_049314675.1 Phenylobacterium sp. | reverse complement strand
GCCCAGGGCTGGGGCGCCATCATCAACAACTCCTCGGTAGCGGCCCTGCAGGCGCACCGCGGCGGCTACCTCTATTCCATCGCCAAGGCCGGGGTGACCCAGGCGACCAAGCTGGCCGGCATGGAACTCGGCCGGCTGGGGGTGACAGTGAACTGCATCTCGCCGGGCGGAATCGCCACGCCGATCTGCTTTGGGGGATCGGAGCGTGCCGTCACCATGGAGGCGGCCCACGTGGCGGCCTCCATGGCCAAGCTGGAGCGGAGCATCGCCAGGGCGACGCCCGTCCAGAAGACCGGCTATCCCCGGGATATCGCCGCTGCGGCCCTCTTCCTGGCCAGCGACGAGGGCCACTTCGTCAACTGCCACGACCTCGTGGTGGACGGCGGCATGACCTTTGGCGGACGCCCGGACTACACCCCGGGGACCTGAGCCCGGGGCCTGCGTCAAAACCGGACGTAATGCCGAATGCAGGCCGAAAGAGAACATCTTGCGAACAGAGAACAAACCGGGTACCGCTTTGTCGTCGGCGATGGCGTCGATGGGCGGCCCTGGGCCGCGGAATCATGGGATAAGGACCCCGGATCATGTCCAATCAGTCGGCTTTGAGGCTCGTGGTGAAAGAAGACGGTGAGAAGCAGCGGGCCCTTGAGGCGGCGCTGACCCAGATTGACCGGGCCTTCGGCAAGGGTGCCGTCATGAAGCTCGGCGATAAGGCGAGCATGGAGGTCGAGGCGGTGTCCTCGGGCTCCCTCGGACTGGATATCGCCCTTGGCATCGGCGGCCTGCCCAAGGGGCGGATCATCGAGATCTACGGCCCGGAAAGCTCGGGCAAGACCACCCTGGCCCTGCACGTGGTGGCCGAGGTCCAGAAGGCTGGCGGCGCCGCCGCCTTCATCGACGCCGAGCACGCCCTTGACCCGGCCTATGCCCGCAAGCTGGGGGTCAACCTGGACGAACTCCTCGTCGCCCAGCCCGACACCGGCGAACAGGCCCTCGAGATCACCGATACCCTGGTGCGCTCCAATGCCATCGACGTGATCGTGATCGACTCGGTGGCGGCCCTGACCCCCCGGGCTGAGATCGAGGGCGAGATGGGCGATTCCCTTCCTGGCCTCCAGGCCCGCCTCATGAGCCAGGCCCTGCGCAAGCTCACAGCCTCGGTCTCCAAGACCAAGACCATGATCATCTTCATCAACCAGATCCGGATGAAGATCGGCGTCATGTACGGCTCGCCTGAGACGACCACGGGCGGCAACGCCCTGAAGTTCTACGCCTCGGTTCGCCTCGATATCCGCCGCACCGGCTCGGTGAAGGTGCGGGACGAGATCGTCGGCAACAATGTCCGCGTGAAGGTGGTGAAGAACAAGGTGGCCCCGCCCTTCCGCGAGGTCGAGTTCGACATCATGTACGGCGAGGGCATTTCCAAGCTGGGCGAAATCATCGACCTGGGGGTCAAGGCCGGTGTGGTCGAGAAGTCCGGCTCCTGGTTCTCCTGGAACAGCCAGCGCATCGGCCAGGGTCGCGACAACGTGCGCGAGTTCCTCCGGGCCAACCCCGACATCGCCAACCAGATCGAAGCCCAGGTGCGCGGGGCCCGCGAGGTCATCCAGGAAGAACTCCTGGTCGGCCCCACCGCCGAGGACGACGCGGACTGATCCCGGGCGGTGCCCCCGGGACACACGAACCGGCCCTGTGCAGCGCGCTGGGCCGGAATCGGGAGCGGGCCCGCCTCAATCCTTGGCGAGCCCCTCCAAGTCCCTTAAACGGTCGAGCTTCCGCGGCGGCGCAGACGGACGTTTCCCACGTTCGCAGGCCTGCCGTCCCGCCAGTCCAGAAGCCGCGCCATGCCCAGTCTGAACGACGTCCGCTCGACCTTCCTGAGCTATTTCCAGGCGAACGATCACCAGGTGATCCCGTCGGCACCCCTGGTGCCGCAGAACGACCCGACTCTTTTGTTCGTCAACGCCGGCATGGTGCCGTTCAAGAACTACTTCACGGGCGCCGAGACCCCGCCGACCTTGCGGGCGACCTCCTCCCAGAAGTCAGTGCGCGCCGGCGGCAAGCACAACGACCTCGACAATGTCGGCTACACGGCCCGCCACCACACCTTCTTCGAAATGCTGGGGAACTTTTCCTTCGGCGACTATTTCAAGGAAGGTGCCATCGAGCTGGCCTGGGGCCTGCTGACCCGCACCTTTGGCATCCCCGCCGAGAAGCTGTGCGTGACCGTCTACCATACCGACGACGAGGCCGCGGACCTGTGGAAGCGGATCGCGGGCCTGCCGGACCACAAGATCATCCGGATCGCCACCAGCGACAACTTCTGGTCCATGGGCGACACCGGTCCGTGCGGCCCCTGCTCGGAAATCTTCTACGACCACGGCGAGCACATCTGGGGCGGGCCGCCTGGCAGTCCTGAGGAGGATGGCGACCGTTTCGTCGAGATCTGGAATCTCGTCTTCATGCAGTTCGAGCAGCTGGCTGACGGGACCCGCCGGCCCCTGCCCAAGCCGCAGATCGACACCGGCATGGGACTGGAGCGCATCGTCGCCGTCCTGCAGGGCGTCCATGACAACTATGACACCGATCTCTTCCGCACCCTGATCGGGGCCTCGCAGGGGTTCGTGGGCACTGGCGGTGAGCCTGCCTCCCACCGGGTCATTGCCGACCACCTGCGTTCCACCAGCTTCCTGATCGCCGACGGCGTGTCGCCCTCCAACGAGGGTCGCGGCTATGTCCTGCGCCGGATCATGCGCCGGGCCATGCGCCATGCCCACCTGCTGGGAGCCCAGGAGCCCCTGATGCATCGCCTGGCACCGACCCTGGTGGCCGAGATGGGCGAGGCCTATCCCGAGTTGCGGCGGGCTGAGCCCGTCATCGTCGAGACCCTGCGCCAGGAGGAGGAGCGGTTCCTGCGCACCCTGGGCCGCGGAATGTCCCTCCTGGAGGAGGCAACCGCCGGCCTTGGGGAGGGCGACCGCCTGCCGGGCGAGACCGCTTTCCGGCTCTACGACACCTACGGCTTTCCCCTCGACCTGACCCAGGATGCCCTGCGGGCCCGGGGCGTGGCGGTGGACCTGGATGGCTTCCAGGAGGCGATGAAGCGCCAGCGCGAAATGGCCCGGGAGGCCTGGACGGGGTCTGGTCAGGCGGCGGCGGCGGCGGAGTGGTTCGGCATCCGCGAGCGCCTCGGGGCCACCGAGTTCCTGGGCTACGACCGCACAGACGCCGAGGGCGAACTGGTCGGTTTGGTGAAGGACGGCGACGAGGTCCCCTCCGCTGGCACCGGAGAGACTGTCTTCGCGGTCTTCGACTGCACGCCCTTCTATGCCGAGAGCGGCGGCCAGGCGGGGGATGTGGGACTGGCGACCTGGCCGGGCGGTCGGGGCCGCGTCCTCGATACGCAGAAGCAGGCTGGTGATCTTTTCATCCATGAAGTCGAGATCCTGGAAGGAACGCTTCGAGCGGGTCACCGGGTCCGGCTGGCGGTGGACTCCGATCTTCGCCGCACGACCCGGGCCAACCACTCGGCGGCTCACCTCCTGCATTCGGCCCTGAGGCGGGTCCTGGGCCCTCACGTGTCCCAGAAGGGCCAGATGGTGGATGGCGAGCGGGTCCGCTTCGACTTCAGCCATGGCGAGCCGGTCAACCCCGCCGAGATCGAGGCCATCGAGGCCGAGGTCAATGCCGTCATCCGCCAGAACCAGGCGGCCCGGACCGAGGAGATGGCGCCCGACGAGGCCATCGCCGCCGGCGCCGTCGCCCTCTTCGGCGAGAAGTATGGGGACTCCGTCCGGGTCCTTACCCTAGGCGCGGCCCTGGAGGGCGAGGGTGCCTATTCAGTGGAGCTCTGCGGCGGCACCCACGTGAACCGGACTGGGGACATCGCCCTGTTCAAGATCGTCTCCGAGGGCGGCGTCGCCGCCGGCGTGAGGCGGATCGAGGGCCTGACCGGCGAGGCGGCCCGCCGCTGGCTGGTCGATCAGGCTTCGGTGGCCCGCAGTCTCTCGGAGCAGTTCCGCACGCCCGTGTCGGAGGTCCTTGCCCGGGTCGAGTCCCTGGAGGCCCAGCGCCGAAAGCTCGAGAAGGACCTTGCCGAGGCCAAGCGCCAACTCGCCATGGGCGGAAGCGGCCAGGGCGCCGGGGAGATCGAAGATGTCGGAGGCGTCAAGCTCCTGGCCCGGATCCTGGACGGCATCGGCGGCAAGGACCTGCGGCCCATCGCCGAGGAGTTCAAGAAGCAGGCACCCGACGGCGTCATCGCCCTGATCGGCACGGCTGAGGGTAAGGCGGCGGTGACGGTGGCCGTCACCGGATCGGCGCTCCAGACGGTGAGCGCCGTCGATCTCGCCCGCGCCGCCGTCCAGGCCCTGGGCGGTCAGGGGGCCGGGGGTCGTCCGGACTTCGCCCAGGGCGGAGCGCCGGATGCCGCGCGCGCTGAAGAAGGCCTGGCCGCGATCCGGGCCCTGCTCGCAGGCTGAGGGGACGCGCGGGGCCTTGCCTCGCGCAGCCTCCGGGGCGAGGGTTCAGGAATAACTTGAACTCCATAAGGTCCGGGAGGCCGCCCCATGTCTCAGCCCGTCATCAATCCCAACGGAACCCTCAAGGGCAAGGTGGCCTTGGTCACTGGTGCCAGCCGCGGCATCGGCGAGGCGATCTGCGCCCGCCTGGCCATGGAGGGCGCCCGGGTCGTGGCCTCGGCTCGGACGGCTGAGTCCGGCGAGAGCCGCCTGCCTGGCACCCTGCACGACACGGTGGACCGCCTGCGTCGGGCCGGCGCCGAAGCGGCCTTCATCAAGGCCGACCTGGCGCTTTTGGAGGACCGCGAGCGCCTGATCGACGAGACCGCCGCCCTGTATGGCCCTGTCGACATCCTCATCAATAACGCCGCCATCACCTACTTCATGCCGGTGGTCGACTTCACCGAGAAGCGCTTCAAGCTGATGATGGAGGTGCAGGTCTATGCGCCCTTCCATCTGTCCCAGCTGGTCCTGCCCTCCATGATCGAGCGGGGCTCAGGCTCCATCGTGAATATCTCCTCGCCGGCCGGCATCCATCCCAAGCTGCCATACGGCGCGGGCCGGGGCGGGACCGTCTACGGGCTGTGCAAGGCGGCGCTTGAGCGATTCTCCACGGGTCTTGCCTCGGAGGTCCAGGCCAACGGGATCGCCGTCAACGTCGTGTCGCCCGGTCTGGTGGACACGCCCGGCGTGGCGGTGCACGGCCTGATCAACGCGCAGTCCAAGGACCGGGTCCAGCCCATCGAGTACATTGCTGAGGCAGTCTACCAGCTGGCCAAGGCGGATCCGGCGACCATGACCGGCCGGGTGGACTATGCCGAGCCCTTGCTCAAGGAGCTGGGCCTGGAGCCCTCCGCACTTATCTGACGACCGGCTCCTGCCCTTGGGCGGGAGAGCCTGCCTTGATCCCGCCTACCGGAGGTGACCGAATGAAGCTCGTTGCAGGTGTGATGGCCCTGGCCCTGACGGCTGGGGGCGCGGCCGCCGCCGACCTTGCCCTGGAGCGGGTCTATTCGGCCCCGGACCTGAGCGGTCCGAGGGCGCGCGGGGTCGCCCTGTCCCCGGACGGGACCCTGGTGACCTACCTCCGCGCCCGGGCGGATAATCCCCGGGTCACGGACCTCTGGGCCGCCGACGTGGCGGGCGGCCCCCCCCGGCGCCTTATCGACGCTGCCGCCCTGATCCCGGGCGAGAGGGTCCTTTCCGAGGCCGAGAAGAGCCGGCGCGAGCGCCAGGGTGTCCAGACCTCGGGCGTCGTATCCTACGACTGGGATGACGAGGGCCGGTTCATCCTGGCCCCGGTGGAGGGCGACCTCTGGCTCTGGTCCCGGAGCGACGGCTCGCTGCGGCGTCTGACGGACACGCCGGTGGACGAAATCGACGCCCGCGTCTCGCCCCGCGGTGGCTTTGTCTCCTTCGTCCGCGAGGACAATCTCTGGGTAGCGCCATCCGGCGGCGGGGACGCCCGGGCCCTGACCCAAGATGGCTCTGAGCTTCAAAGCTGGGCGACCGCCGAGTTCATCGCCCAGGAAGAGATGGACCGCCAGACCGGCTACTGGTGGAGCCCGGACGAGACCCGGATCGCTCTGACCCGGACCGACCTGTCCGGCGTGGACGTGGTCGAGCGGCTCGACGTGAATGCGGCCGGGGCGGTGATCGTGGCCCAGAGATATCCTCGGACCGGGCGTCCCAACGCCCGGGTCGAGCTGTTCGTCGCCAGCCTTGCCGGCGGCGCGCCCGTCCGCGTGGACCTTGGGGCGGAAGCGGATGTCTACCTGGCCCGGGTGGACTGGTCGCGAGACGGCCGGACGCTTTACGTCCAGCGCCAGTCCCGGGACCAGAAGCGGCTGGACTTGCTGGCGGTCAACCCCGCCGACGGCCGCTCGCGGATCCTGCTCACCGAGACGAGCGCCCACTGGGTGGAGCTTTCTGACGACTTCCGTCCGCTGAAGGACGGGACCTTCCTCTGGTCCTCCGAGCGGTCGGGCTGGAAACACCTCTACCTCCATGGGGCAGACGGTCGGCT
>JBMOEP010000107.1:0-6556 GCA_049314675.1 Phenylobacterium sp. | reverse complement strand
AGCGACGCCCTGTCCTCCCTACGGGGGCGCGATCCTGCACGAACCGTGGTGCTGATGGCCGAGGTCATGGGCGAGGCGACCTATGTCCGGCACCACCGGAAGAAGATCGTCCTGGTCCTGGCGGCCATGCGCCACTTCGCGGCCCACCTGAAGGCGGCCGGCTGGCAGGTCGACTACGTGGCGCTGGAGGCAGACGGCAACACCGGAACCCTGGGCGGAGAGCTGGAGCGGGCGGTGCGCCGCCACGGCGCCTCGGCGGTCTACCTGACAGAGCCGGGGGAATGGCGATTGAAGCTGCAGGCCGACGGCTGGGCCGACACCCTGGGGGTCCCGGTGACCGTACTGGAAGACGACCGGTTCCTGGCCTCTCACGCGGACTTCGAGGCCTGGGCGGAGGGCCGCAAGGCCCTGCGGATGGAGTTCTTCTACCGCGAGATGCGCCGGCGCACCGGCCTCCTCATGGAGGGCGAGGTACCCGCCGGCGGGCGCTGGAACTTCGACGCCGAGAACCGGGCCCCGCCGGCTGGCGACCTCTTCCTGCCGGAGCCCCTTCGGCATGACCCCGACATCGTGACCGGGGAGGTCCTGGCGATGGTGGCGAGGCGCTTTCCCGACGGCTTCGGAAGCCTGGACGACTTTCGCTTCGCGGTCACCCGGGAGCAGGCCCTGGCCAGCCTGGCGCACTTCGTCGACGCCGCCCTGCCCGGCTTTGGCGACGACCAGGACGGCATGCTGGCGGCCTCGCCCTACCTGCACCATGCGGTGCTCTCGCCCTACCTCAACATCGGCCTTCTCAGGCCCCTGGAAGTCTGCCGGGCGGTGGAGGCGGCCTGGCGGGCGGGAGGCGTTCCCCTCAACGCCGCCGAGGGGTTCATCCGGCAGGTGATCGGCTGGCGGGAATACGTGCGGGGCGTCTACTGGCGGGAGGGTCCCACCTACGTCCTGCGGAACGCCCTGGAGGCCCGGCGGCACCTGCCGGAGTTCTACTGGACCGGGAAGACCGACATGGCCTGCATGAAGGCCGCCATCGGCCAGACCCTGGACCTGGCCTACGCCCACCACATCCAGCGGCTGATGGTGACCGGCAACTTCGCCCTGCTGGCAGGGGTGGACCCCCACGCGGTCCACGAGTGGTACCTGGGCGCCTATGCCGACGCCTTCGAGTGGGTGGAGGCGCCCAATACCCTGGGCATGAGCCAGTACGCAGACGGCGGACTGCTGGGCTCAAAACCCTATGCCGCCAGCGGGTCCTACATCCACCGGATGTCCGACTATTGCGACGGCTGCGCCTACAAGGTGAAGGTGCGGAGCGGCACGGGCGCCTGCCCCTTCAACCGGCTCTACTGGGACTTCATCGACCGGCACGCGGCCCGGTTCGCCCGCAACCCACGCATGGCCCAATCGGTGCGGACCCTGGAGCGAATGGGCGAGGACCGCCGCCAGGAACTGCGCGCCGACGCTGCAGCCTGCCTGTTGGAACTCGGCCTGTGAAGGCCCGGCGCAAGGCGGACCTGCCGACCAAGACCTGCCCGGTCTGCGGCCGCCCCTTCGCCTGGCGGAAGAAGTGGGAAAAGGTCTGGGCCGAGGTGAAGTACTGCTCCGAGCGCTGCCGTCGGGCCTGAGGCCTTGCCGTTTGTGCACGCCCCCGCTGACGCCGGCCGCGATCCGGTGCAGGGTGGGGCCATGAAACTCGTCCAGGCGGGAGACCGCCGCATCCTCTTCATCATGGCCGCCCCGCCGGAGTACGGGCCGGCCCTGCGCGCCCGCTTCACCCCCCTGATGACCGGGGTGGGTCCTGTCGAGGCGGGGCTGGCCGTCGGTGCCGCCCTGGCCCGGCTGGAGATCCGGGGCGAGACTCCGGACCTGGCCGTCTGCCTGGGATCCGCCGGCTCGCGCACGCTGGAGCAGACAGGCGTCTATCAGGTGGCCAGCGTCAGCTACCGGGACATCGACGCCTCGCCCCTGGGGATCCCGGCGGGACTGACCCCCTATCTCGACCTGCCCCGGGACCTGCCCCTGAGAGTTCTGCTGCCAGACCTGCCGTCCGTGCGCCTGTCCACGGGCGGGGCGGTGATCTCCGGGGCCGCCTATGACGCCATCGACGCCGACATGGTGGACATGGAGACCTTCGCCGTCGCCCGCGCCTGCATGGCCCATGGCGTACCCCTGGCAGGCCTGCGAGGCGTCTCTGACGGAGCTGACGACCTGCGCCACATGGACGACTGGAAGGCCTATCTCCACATCATCGATGAGAAGCTTGCGGCGGTGGTGGACCAGATCCTGGCGCTGGCGGACTGAAGGCGGCGGGCGCGCCCGCCGTCAAAGCCTCAGGCCCAGGCGCGAGGCACCCCAGAGGGTAAGCAGGTAGAGGACGACAGTCAGGGCGCAGCCCGCACCAAGCGCCGGCCAGAAGCCGACGCCTCTCCGCAGAAGCCAGGGCATCGGGGCGAACATGGGCAGGGACGGCAGCACGAAGACCAGGGTCCCGGCGGCGTGGTCTGCGAGCCGCACCGGATCGCGGGTATCCGACCAGAGCCAGACCATGCCGAGGATCGAGACGAGGGGCAGGGAGGCGACTAACCCGCCGACCCCAGGATTTCGGCGGGAGATTTCCGAGACCAGGGCGACGATGAGACCCGAAATCCCAGCCTTCAGCAGCAGATAGAGCATGCCGTTCCTCCCGCACACAGGCTCCAGCGAAAGCCATAGGCCGTCAAGGGCGGTCCCGGTCAGGCGGATGCGGCTGCGCTCGCCCGCCACCTGCATCAAGGGCAGCTCGGACGAGATCCTGCGCAATATCATCGGAGAGCAGGTGCCGGGCCTGCCCTCGGAGGGCGGGGTGCGGAGCCCGCCCTAGAACTGAACCTCCGCCCGGATGAAGTAGTATCCTCCATCGGTGTTGTAGGGGCTGTTTCGGGAGTAGAGCAGGCCGCGATAGGTCTGAAGCTTGGCCTCGTCCGGATAGGCATCGAAGATATTTTCCACGCCCGCGCGGATCTTGAGGGTCCGGGTCACGGCCCACGAGCCTTCGAGATCGACCATGGTCAGGGGGCTGATTTCCTGGGTGATCCAGGAGCCTTGGAAGACGCTGTCGGTCCAGGACCCGTAATAGCGGACCTTGGCCGAAACGGAGAAGGGCAGCAGATCATAGGTCAAAATCCCGGTGCCCCGGTATCTGGGGTAGGCCTTCTCGACAATCGCCGCAGGCACCCCGAGCACGGCGCTGGCGCGGGCCTTGGTGATTTCAGTCTCGATACTCGAGAGGGCCAGAGAGCTGGAAAGCCGGCCCCCGCCCAGGTCGGTCCCATAGGCCCCGACAAACTCATAGCCCTTGGTGGTCGTGTCGAAATCGTTCTGCAGGAAGGTGGCCGAGCTGATCGCCTGCAGGTTGGGGATATTCAGGGCGTTGAGGGCCGCATTCTCCGCCGGGGTCAGGGCGTAGGCGACCGAGCCGTTGAGCCGCTTGCGGATCTCGATCTGGAAGAAGTCCAGCGTCAGGCTGAGTCCTTCAACCGGCGTGGAGACCAGGCCCAGGGAGTAGTTACGCGAGGTCTCAGGCTCGAGGGGACGGATCTTGACGCCATCCCGCTTGTTAAGAATGCTGGCGACCGGACCGGCGGGGCTGAAGCGGCCGGTGGTGACCACGCCGACCGCAGGGTTCAGGAACTGCGAGAGCGCCTCGCTGTAAAGCTGGGCGGGCGTGGGTGCCCGGAAGCCGCTTGAAGCCGATCCCCGAACCGCGAGGAAGTCCGCCAGCTCCCAGCGCGCCGAGATCTTGCCCGTGGTGGCGGAGCCAAAGGTGTTGAAGTTCTCGAACCGAACGGCGAGATCCACCTCAAGGCTTTCCGTCGCCGGCAGGAAGACATCCAGGTAGGCGGCGCTGGAGTGCTGGGAGCGTTTTCCCGCCTGGACCGGCGAATAGCCGATGAAGCCCGCCGATCCCACCGACAGGGCCGGCGCACCAGGGCCGATGGCGTAGGAGGCCGGATCGCCTGGGCGGATCCGATAGGTCTCGGACCGGTCCTCCAGACCGAAGGCCAGGATCGCCGGCTCGGCCAGGACCGGGAGCCTGAGGGGCAAAGAGCCGTCGAGGTTGACGCTGAACTCGGTCTGCTGCACGCCGCCGTCGTCGAACGACGTCGGGCTGGCCGGGCCCAGCGAGAAGTTGAACGACTCCTTCATGAAGTAGTCGATCCGGTTGCGACCATAGTTCAGGCTGGCGTCCAGCTTCAGGTCGTTGCCGAAGGTCGTTCGGAGGCCGCCCACCAGGGATAGGTCGCGATCATCCTGGCCGAACCGGGGGGTGAAGCCAGTGGGATGGGCCTGAAGTGCGGTGAAGCCCGGAAAGGCGGCGTTGGGAAGGAACTGGGCCGAAAAGCCGGCACTGAAGGTATTGGTCGGCGCGATGATCGCGCCGTAAGGGCTGCGATAGTTGAAATCGCCGACCCCCCAGCCCTTCCCCCAGGTCCCGAAGGCGTAGCCCTCGGCGACGTCCAGATCGATGGCCGAATTGAAGGCCAAGCGGGTGGCCTTGCGGTCAGGCTGGCCCCAACGGACCGCGGGGTTCGGGATCTTCAGATCGGGGCGAGCGGCCTGGAAGGCGGCGGCGAAGGCCTGCTGCTGCGAGCGGGAGGTCGCCCCCGTGTCGGAGTACTCGGCCGACACGGTCAGGAAGGAGTCGCCCGAGGCCCAGCCGGCGCGTCCGCCGAGGCGGGGACCGGCACCGTCGCCCTCAAAGTACTGGCCCCACTGGGCGAAACCCTCATATCCGGGGCGGTCTTCAAGCCGGATGTTGATCACGCCAGCGATGGCGTCCGACCCATACTGAGCCGCCGCGCCATCGCGCAGCACCTCGATCGACCGGATCGCTGAAGGTGCCACCTGGGACAGGTCCGGCGCCTGGAAGGAGGACCCGTAGGAGGGGTTCATCATCATGGCCGAGCGGTGCATCCGCTTGCCGTTCAGGAGCACCAGGGTCTGGTCCGGCGACAGGTTCCGAAGGCGGGCGGGGCGCACGAACATCGCCCCGTCCAGGGCGGGAAGCCTCTGGGTGGTGAAGGACGGGATGAGGGCCGACAGGGTTTCGATCAGGTCGGCCGACCCAGTCCGGGAGATGGTCTCGCTGGAGATCGAATCGATCGGCTGCAGGCTTTCCAGGGTGGACCGGGGCTTGGTGCGCGACCCGGTGACCGTGAGTTCCTCCACCTTGGTCGCATCCGCCGCCGCGAGGGCGGGTCCGGCCGCAAGGGCTAACAAACTGGCAGAAATGAAGAATGTGGAACGAATCATGTCCTTACCCCCGTAAGATTTGAGGGGGTGTTCCATCATCCGGTCATGTCAGTCGGGTGAAGGTGCCGAGATGGTTGGGTGAAGGTCGGGACACGCCGGAGGCGGCGGGTGCCGCTAACGGGAATCGTCGGGTCCCCTTGACTAGCGTCGGGTCAGCCCCGCTGAGATGGTGCCCAAACAGCGGAGAGAGCGAAGCGACATGCAGTTTGACGACGTTGTGAAGGGCCGGCGAAGCATCCGCGGGTTCAAGCCGGAGCCGGTGCCCAGGGCCCTGATCCGCGAGGTGCTGGATCTGGCCATGCGGGCACCTTCCTCGCTGAACACCCAGCCGTGGAACTTCTACGTGGTTGCCGGGTCCGTGCTCGACACCATCCGCGCCGGCAATACCGAGCGAAACCTGGCCGGCGTGCCAGACTCCCGCGAGTTCCGCAGCCACGGTGCCTATGACGGCGTCCATCGGGAGCGGCAGATCGAGGTCGCCAAGCAGCTCTTCGCGGCCATGGACATTGAACGCGAGAACAAGGCCAAGCGGCAGGACTGGGTGCTGCGCGGCTTCCGCCAGTTCGATGCCCCGGTCTCCATCGTCGTCACCTACGATCGGTCGATCCACGGCGGCGACATCGGTCCCTTCGACTGCGGGGCGGTGACCAACTGCCTGGTCAACGCCGCCTGGTCCCGAGGCCTGGGCTGCGTGATCAACAGCCAGGGCATCATGCAGTCCCCCGTGGTCCGCGAGCACGCCCGCATCCCGGACGACCAGGTCATCATGATCTGCGTCGCCATGGGCTGGCCCGACGACAGCTTCCCCGCCAACGCCGTGGTCTCGAACCGCAAGTCGGTGGACGAGGCGGCGGTCTTCATCGGCTTCGACGGGGAGTGAGGCCATAGGCGAGGCCGCGATGAGCGCGCCCCTCACAGCCCTGGTCGTCGGTGCAGGCGTCGGCGGGCTGACGGCGGCCCTGGCCCTGGCCAAGGCGGGCCTTTCGGTGACGGTGGTCGAGCAGGCGCAGGCCCTGGGCGAGGTGGGGGCGGGACTTCAGGTCTCGCCCAACGCCACCCGTGTGCTGTTCCATCTGGGCCTGGAATCGGGCCTTTCCACCCTCGCCTTCCGGCCCGAGGCTGTTGAGGCGCGGGACTGGCAGCGGGGCCAGGAGATCCGTCGCGCGCCCCTCGGCGACGGCGCGCGGGAAAGATACGGCTTTCCCTACTTCCACATGCACCGGGCGGACCTGGTCTCGGTGCTGGGACAGGCCTGCTGGGCCGAGCC
>JBMOEP010000106.1:0-6649 GCA_049314675.1 Phenylobacterium sp. | reverse complement strand
ATCCGGTGGGCCAGCCCCGGAAAGCTGAGCAGGCCATCAGCGATGTCGGCGGGGAGACGCCCAGGCCCCGGACCGCGGCGTAGGCCGCCGCCGCGTTCTGCCAGTTGTGGCGGCCAGGAAGCGACCGGGCGCGGTTGAGATCGGCGACCTGAACCGCCCTGTCCCCGGTGGCGTCATACAATTGGCCCTGCAGGGCATAGACGCCCCGGCCGATGGCCTTGGAGGCAGAGACCGGCATGATGGTCCGGCGGTTCGCAGACTTGGCCTCGGTGCAGATCCTCTGACCCCAGGGATCGTCGACTCCGATGACCGAGGTGTCCCCGGGACCCTGGTTCAGGAGGATCCGCCGCTTGGCGGCCACGTAGCCCTCCATGCCCCCATGTCGGTCCAGGTGGTCCGGCGAGATGTTGAGAAGGACGGAGACATCCGGCTTCAGGCTGGAGGTGAGGTCAAGCTGGTAGGAGGAGAGCTCCAGGACATAGACCGCGCCGCCGTGCATGTCGGGCAGGTCCAGGACCCCCACCCCGATATTGCCTCCGACCCGGGTATCCCGGCCCGCCTGGGCGCAGACATGGCCGATCAGGGCGGTGGTGGTCGACTTCCCGTTGGTGCCGGTGATGGCGACGATGTGCGGGCGCTTGTGCGCGGGTGCCAGGTTCACGGCGCGGGCGAAGAGCTCGATGTCGCCAATGATCTCAACCCCGGCCTGTCGGGCCATCTGCACAGTCCAGTGGGGCTCGGGATGGGTCAGGGGCACGCCAGGCGAGAGTACCAGGGCGTCGAACTGGGACCATTCGGCGACCGAGAGATCGACAATCTGAAACCCTTCCGCCTGGGCTGCGGCCAGGCCCTGGGCGCGCTCGTCCCAAACCGCGACTTCTGCGCCTCCGGCCAGAAGGGCGCGCGCGGCGGCCAGCCCGGTCCGGGCAAGCCCGAAGACCGCGACGGTCTTGCCTTCGAAGCCGCGAACCGGGATCAAGCGCCCTCCCCTACCTCAGCTTCAGCGTCGCGAGGCCAAGAATGGCCAGCATGACGGAGATGATCCAGAAGCGGATGACGATGGTCGATTCCGACCATCCCAGCTTCTCGAAGTGATGGTGGATCGGCGCCATCAGGAAGATGCGCTTTCCGGTCCGCTTGAAGTAGGCCACCTGGATCATCACCGAGAGGGTCTCGGCCACGAACAGGCCGCCGATCAGGGCCAGGACGACCTCATGCTTGGTGGCGACGGCGATGGCACCGAGGGCCCCGCCCAGGGCGAGAGAGCCGGTGTCGCCCATGAAGATCCGGGCGGGTGGGGCGTTGTACCAGAGGAAGCCCAGCCCCGCGCCAATCATCGCCCCGCAGAAGACCGCGACCTCGCCAACGCCGGGAACGAGGTGGAGCTGGAGGTAGGAGGCAAAGACAGCGTTGCCGACCAGATAGGCGATGAGTCCGAAGGCCGCCGCCGCGATCATGACCGGGACCGTCGCCAGGCCGTCCAGGCCGTCGGTGAAGTTCACCGCATTGGCAGCACCGACGACCACGAAGGCGCCGAAAGCCAGGTAGAACCAGCCGAGGTTGATCAGGAAGTCCTTGAAGACCGGGACCGCCACGCTCGTATAGAGCCCGGACTCTCCGGCGGAGCTCCGCCCCCAGAGCACCATCATCAGGACCGCAGATCCCGCCAGCAGGGTCTCGGCGACGAGGCGGAGGCGCCCGGAGACGCCGGCCGAGCTTTGCCGGGTGACCTTCGCGTAGTCATCCAGGAAGCCGAGGACACCGAACCCTGCGGTCACCAGGAGAACGGCCCAGACGTAGACATTGCTGAGATCGCACCAGAGGAGGGCACCCGTGAACAGGCCGGCGAGGATCATCACCCCGCCCATGGTCGGCGTGCCGGACTTCTCGATGATGTGGCGCTCGATGCCATCGGCCCGGATGGGCTGGCCCTTGCCCTGACGGGCCTGCATCCAGCGAATGAACCGCGAGCCCATGAGCACGACCACGAGCTGGGCCGTGAACAGGGCCATACCCGTCCGGAAGGTCAGGTATTTCATGAGGTTGAGCAGAGGGTAATGCCCACCCTCCGCGACCGCCAGCTCGTATAGCCAGTACAGCATCAGCCCGCCCCCCCGGCCGAGCGATCCAGGGCCCGAAGCGCGCCTGCGACCAGGCCCGCCCGCGACCCATTCGATCCCTTGACCATGACCAGATCGCCTTGCCCGACAGCTGCGGAGATCATGGGCGCCAGTTCCAACGCCTCCACCGCGTAACCCCCGCGCCGAGTCGAAGGAAGGGCGTCCCAGAGGGATTTCATCAGGGGGCCGGCGCAGAAGACCAGGTCAATGCCCGCGTCGGCGATGGGCCGTGCAAGGTCGGCATGGAACCGGGCGGCCTCGTCGCCAAGCTCAAGCATGTCCGTGAGGGCGAGGATTCGCCGCGCCGGGGTCCTGCGGACGCCCAGAGAGCCGATGGTCGCGGCCATGGAAATGGGATTGGCGTTGTAACTCTCGTCGATCAGGGTGAAGTCACCCCTGTGGCTGCGGACCAGGCTTTCGGCGCCACGTCCAGGCAAGGCCTCGAAGGCCGAAAGGGCGGCGAGGCCGTCCTGCTGCGAGACGTCCAGCGCCTCGAGCAGGAGCAGGACGGCCATGGCGTTGAGGCCCCAGTGGGCGCCGGTCTGCGAGAGGGTCAGGTCCACGGGGTGCCCGTCGATCTCACACCGGATGACGCCGCGCCCAGCCTCGACGCCGAAGTCGGTGAGACGGGCGTCGGCGCCTTCCGCCCGGCCGAAGCTGCGCACGACAAGGCCCCGGGCCCGGGCCCGGGCGGACAGGCAGCCGAACCAGCGGTTGTCGGCGTTCAACACCGCCACGGCCCCCTGGGCGGCGCCGTCAAAGATCTCGGCCTTCGCCCGGGCGACCCCGGTCTCGCCATCGGGGAAGTTCTCGACGTGGACAGGACCGACGGTGGTGACGGCCACCACATGCGGTCGGACCAGTCCGGACAGGGGTGTGATCTCGTCGGCGTGGTTCATGCCGATCTCGAAGACCGCGCGCTCGGTGTCGGCGGGCATCCGGGCCAGGGTCAGGGGAACCCCGATGTGGTTGTTGTAGCTCTTGACCGAGGTATGGGCGCGGCCAGCCAGGGCCAGTCCCGCCGCCACCGCCTGGGTGACGCTGGTCTTTCCCACCGACCCGGTGATGGCCGCGCGCCGGGCCTGGGCAGCCCGCTCCCGGGCGGCAATGCCCAGGGCCTGGAGCGCCAGGAAGGTGTCGGGGACCAGGACGTGGGGCGCATCGACCGGGCGTGAGGCCAGGACCCCCGCCGCCCCGGCCGCCATGGCCTGCGCAACAAATTCGTGCCCGTCACGGGCTCCGCCCAGGGCGATGAAGAGGTCGCCAGGCTCGAGGCTGCGGGTATCGATGGAGACGCCATGCGCCTGGAAGGCCTGGGAGGCGCGGCCACCGGTCGCCTTTGCCAGGTTGGCGGCGGTCCAGAGCGAGCGTCGGGTCATCAGGTCGTCTCGAGGGCTGAGAGGGTTTCTGCGACGTCGTCGAAGGGAAGCGTGATTCCGGCGACGACCTGCCCCTGCTCATGCCCCTTGCCGGCCACGACCAGTACGTCTCCCGCGGACAGGCCGGCGACGGTGGCCCGGATCGCCTCGCGGCGGTCGCCGATCTCCTTGAGGTCCGGATGGCCGGCCCGAACCTCGGCGCGAATGGCCGCCGGATCTTCGCTGCGGGGATTGTCATCCGTGACGATGGCCAGGTCGGCCAGGCGGCCGGCGACTTCGCCCATCAGGGGACGCTTGGTACGGTCCCGGTCGCCACCGGCCCCAAAGACCACCACCAGACGCCCCGAGGCGTGGGGGCGCAGGGCCTGGAGTACGGTCTCGAGCCCATCAGGGGTGTGGGCATAGTCCACATAGGCCTCGGCGCCGGAGGCCGAGGTGCCCACCTTCTGGAGGCGGCCCGGGGCGCCGGTCAGCCCCTCAAGGGCCCCGAAGACGGCTTCAGGCGCTTCACCGACGGCAAGGCTGAGGCCCGCGGCGGCCAGGGCGTTCAGGGCCTGGAAGGCGCCGGCCAGGGGCAGGTCGACCCGCCAGGTGCGGCCGGCGTAGGCGATACCGAGGACCTGCCCGCCGGGGCGCGCCTGCCGGCTGGCCAGCCTGAGGTCCCGCCCCTCGACGCCGAAAGTAATCAGGTCGGCCCCAGCCAGGACGGCGGCGGCGGCGAAGGCCGGGAAGGCCGGGGAATCGGCATTGAGGACCGCAGGGGCACCCCGGGGCAGAAGCGTGTCGAACAGCCTCAGCTTGGCCGCCTGATAGCTGGCCATGTCGCCATGATAGTCGAGGTGGTCCTGGGTCAGGTTGAGGAAGGCGGCGGCGCCGAGGCGAACGCCGTCCAGGCGGCGCTGGTCGATCCCGTGCGAGGAGGCCTCAAGGGCGAGGTCGTCTACGCCCCTGGCTGCCAATTCCGCCATCAGGGCAGCGACATCGCCAGCGTCCGGGGTGGTCAGGCCGGCAGGCGTCAGGACCACGTCTTCCTGGCCCGGAGCCGAGATGCGCACGCCAAGGGTGCCCATGCTGGCGGCCGGTCGCCCGCCGGCGGCGGCGATCTGGCGTCGGAAGCCGGCCACCGAGGTCTTGCCGTTGGTCCCGGTCACAGCAACCACGACGCCGGGCTGGCGGCCGTGGAAGCCGGCGGCGGCAAGGGCGTAGGCCCTGCGGGGATCCTCACTGACGGTCACCGGGACGCCGAGGCCCGGCAGGTCGCGGCCGCAGAGCACCGAGGCGGCACCGGCGGCGACGGCCAGGGGCGCGAAGTCGGCCCCATCCCTGGCAACCCCGGGAAGGGCCGCAAACAGGACGCCCGGGCCGACCCTGCGGCTGTCGGACGTCACGCCGGTGATCTCCGGATCTTCCGGCAGGTCCCGACGAAGGATCTGGGACAGACGCATGACAGTCAGCGCTCGCCGCTCGCGGCAGCCAAGACGACGGGGGCGGGCGCGACGGCCACCTGCTCGAAGTGACGGTGGACGCCGAGGAAGGGCGCGATGCGGTCGATGACCTTGCCCGCTACGGGCGCCGCGGTGAGGCCACCGGTCCGCCCGCCGGACTCCGCGTCTGCGATCGGCTCATCGATGATCACCAGAACCATGTAGCGGTCATCAGTCAGGGCCCCATCGGTGGGGAAGACGGAGGCGAAGGAGGCCAGGACCTTGTCCTTGACGTAGCGGCCGCCGATGACCTTTTCCGCCGAACCGGTCTTGCCGCCAACGCGCAGGCCCGCCGCATTCGCCCGGCGTCCGGAGCCTTCCTGGACATTGCTCCGCATCAGGTCGAGCATCTGGCGGGAGGTCTCCTCGGTGACCACCCGGCGACCCTCGGGCCGGGCACCGGCGCGCATGGGCTGCAGGGTCAGGGGCACGTAGCGTCCGCCATTCATGATGGAGCCTATGCCCGCAGCCAGGGCGGCGGGGCTCACCGAGATGGCGTGGCCGAAGGAGGCCGAGGCGATGGTGTTGGAGTTCCACTCCCGTGGCACGATCGGCCGGGCGCTCTCCCCAAGTTCGATGGGCGCGGCACGGAACAGGCCGAAGGCGTCGAAATAGCGGGTCATCGAGGGCCCGCCGACCTGAAGGGCGATCTGGCTGGCGCCGATGTTCGACGACTTCAGGAAGACATCCCTGGCGGTCATGTTGTGATCCACGGCGTGCAGGTCGCGGATCACCCGGGATCCCAGCTTCACGCCCTGGGTCGTATTGAGAACGGTGCTCGGCGTGATCCGTTGGGTATCGAGGCCGATGGCCAGGGTGAAGACCTTGAAGGTCGAACCCATCTCGTAGACCGAGGCCACCGCCCGGTTGCGAAGCTGGTCCGGAGAAGACGTTCCCGCATGGTTCGGATCGAAGCTCGGCCAGGAGGACATGGCCAGGACCTCGCCGGTCTGGACATTGGTGATCAGGCCAACGGCGCCCTTGGCCTGCAGGCGGGTCGCCGCGGCGTTCATCTCGTCTTCAAGGGCGGCCTGGACGCGGACGTCGATGGACAAGGGCGTTGGCTGTTGGTCGCCCGCGCCCGCCCGGACCCGGCTGTTGAAGGCGCTTTCAGCGCCTGCCAGGCCCACGCCGCCGGTGTCTGAGAAGCCGATCAGGTGGGCTGCGGAATCCCCAAGGGGATAGACCCGACGGGGCTCTCGCTCAAAGGACAGGCCCGGAAGGCCGAGGTCGTGGATGCGGTCCCGGTCTCGGGGGGAGAGTGGCCCGGCGAGGAAGGTCCGACGCGACCCGTTCAGGGCCTTGTCGAGGCGCGCGACCGGCAGGCCCGGCAGGGTGGCGATCAGGCCCCGACGGACCTCCGCCTTGTCCCAGACGTCATGCGGATCGAGATAGAGGGTGAAAAAGGGAAGGTCAGCGGCGAGCAGAGACCCGTGTCGGTCCACCAGGGGCGCCCGTCCCGGACCTG
The DNA here is from genome assembly GCA_049314675.1 of Phenylobacterium sp. GTDB lineage: Bacteria > Pseudomonadota > Alphaproteobacteria > Caulobacterales > Caulobacteraceae > Phenylobacterium. Next base: position 198 of record JBMOEP010000106.1, on the reverse strand, counting down.
CACCGCCTGCGGTCAGGCCGGTGCCGTCGGGACCCTGGAGCAGGGCACGGCGGGTGGCTCCAACCGCCAGGGAGGCGAACCCCACCACGAGGAGCGCCAGGACCACCAGGATCCGGATTCGGGTGTCATCCTCGGCCCGGCCGGAGGCGCGGGTCTTCTCGAAGGCCCGCTCCAGACTCCAGAGCCGGTCCTTGATCC
>JBMOEP010000105.1:0-6718 GCA_049314675.1 Phenylobacterium sp. | reverse complement strand
TGTGGACGATCTCGTGGCGGACAAACACGGGAGCGCCGAAGCGCTCTAGGGTCGCCTCGACGACCTGGATGGCGCGGTCCACGCCCGCACAAAAGCCCCTCGGGGCAGCCAGTCGGACGATCAGGGCGGGCGGTGCGGCGGGTTCTGCGCTCATGCCTTCTATCTAGGGTCTCACCGGCCGCGTTGCAGCCGTAATCTTTGTTCAGTATCAGGGGGCTTGGCCGCGCCCTCTGCGCGGAGTTTCGCCGGACGACATGATGCGCCCCAGCTCCCTGATCGCCGCCCTGCTCCTGGCCTGCGCCGTCGCTGTGCCCGCGACCGACGCCATGGCCCAGTCCCGTCCGCCGTCGGGCGATGACCAGGCCGAGGATGCGGCCCGCAAGCGCAAGCGCGACGCCGAGTTCGGCGACAACCAGGCGCGGCTCCCGGAACTGCGCAACGCCGGCCCCTGCCCCTTCGTGAAGGTCCTCTACGACGCCGGCCGCTATATCGAGTTCACGGGCGGCAAGGAGGCCTCCGCCGAGGTGGCCTGGTCCGGCGAGATCCAGCGGATCTCTGCGGGCTGCGCCTACAAGGACGAAGAGCCGATCACCCTGGCCATCGACGTCCTCTTTGCCGCCGGACGGGGCCCCAAGGCGACCGGCGCGCAGAAGACCTACCGCTACTGGGTGGCGGTCACCCAGCGGAACCGCCTGGTGATCGACAAGGTCTATTTCGACCTTCCGATCCGCTTCGAGCCGGGGCAGGACCGCCTCTATGCGGTGGAACGGATCGACGGCATCGTCATCCCGCGGGCGACCCTGACGACCTCCGGCTCCAATTTCGAGGTCCTGGTCGGTTATGACGTCACGCCGGCCATGGCGGCCTTCAACCGGGAGGGGAAGCGCTTCCGCCTCGATGCCGGCACCCAGACCGCAACCGCAGGCGGCCGGGACCCGAAATGAGCGGGCTGAGACGCGCGATCGACCAGCGCCTCGCCGGGGCGTTCGGTTCCCTTGGTCTGCCCGTCGACCTGGCCCGCGCCACACCCTCCGACCGTCCAGACCTGGCCGATTTTCAGTGCAACGGCGCCCTGGCGGCGGCCAAGCGGGTGGGTCGCAATCCCCGCGAGATTGCTGCGGCGGTCGTCGAGGTCCTGGGCACCGCCCCGGAGTTCGCCTCCGTGGAGATCGCCGGTCCCGGCTTCATCAACCTGCGCCTTTCCGACGCCGCCCTGTCCGCCCGCGCCGACGAGATCGCCGCCGACCCCCGGCTCGGCGCCGGGCGTGTCGTAACGCCGCGACGCATCCTCATCGACTATGGCGGTCCCAACGTGGCCAAGCCCATGCATGTGGGTCACCTGCGCTCGTCCATCATCGGGGAGTCCCTGAAGCGCATCCACCGGTTCCGGGGCGATACGACCGTGGGCGACGCTCACTTCGGCGACTGGGGCTACCAGATGGGCCTGCTGATCGGCGCGGCCATGGACGCTGATCCCTGGATCCAGGCCCTGGTGGAGGACCTGAACACCGCCGGGGTCGAGCCGTCGCCCGAGGCCGAAGTCGCCGCCTTCGAGGGGCTCTCCCAGCGCATCAGCCTGGCTGACCTCGACCGGATGTACCCGGAGGCCGCGGCCCTTGGGAAGACCGACGAGGCCTACCGCAACCGCGCCCGCCGCCTGACCGCCGCCCTGCAATCCCGGCGGCCGGGATGCCTTCTCCTATGGCGACACTTCGCCCGGGTGACCCAGGTTGCCCTGGCACGGGACTTCCATGCCCTGGGCGTGGACTTCGACCTCTGGAAGGGCGAGAGCGACGCCGATCCCCTGATCCCGGAGATGGTTGCTGACCTCGGGGCCCGGGGCCTGCTGGAGGACGACCAGGGTGCCCGGATCGTCCGGGTGGGCCGCCAGGGCGACAAGCGCGACCTGCCCCCCCTGCTGGTGGTGTCCTCCGAGGGCTCGGCCATGTACGGGACGACGGACCTCGCCACCATTCTCGACCGTCGCCGGACCTTTGATCCCGAACAGGTGCTCTACGTCGTCGACCAGCGGCAGGCCGACCACTTCGAAGTGGTGTTCCGCGCCGCCGTCCTGGCCGGCTACGCCGCCGAGGGCCAGCTGGAGCACATTGGCTTCGGCACCATGAACGGGACGGACGGCAAGCCCTTCAAGACCCGCGAGGGCGGGGTACTGAAGCTGAATGACCTGATCGAGATGACCCGGGACCGGGCGCGTGAGCGGCTGCGCGAGGCGGGGCTGGGCGCGGAGCTGGCTCCCGAGGCCTTCGAGGCGACGGCCCACCAGGTGGCCGTGGCGGCGCTGAAGTTCGCAGACCTGTCGAACTTCCGCGGTACCTCCTACGTCTTCGACCTCGACCGCTTCACCAGCTTCGAGGGCAAGACCGGGCCCTACCTCCTCTACCAGGCCGTGCGCATCAAGTCGGTGCTGCGCCGGGCGGCCGAGCAGGGGCTGGAGGCCGGTGCCCTCCACATCGTTGACCCGTCAGAGCGTGAGCTGGCCCTGCTGCTCGACGCCTTCGACGACGCCCTGGCCGAGGCCTACGACCGCCGGGCACCGAACCTGGTCGCCGATCACGCCTACCGCCTAGCCCAGGCCTTCTCGCGCTTCTATGCCGCCTGCCCCATCCTGCCCGCCGAGGGCGAGGTCCGCGCCTCACGCCTGGCCCTGGCGGGAATGGTCCTTAGCCAGCTTGAGCTCTGCCTCGATCTCCTGGGCCTGTCCGCACCCGAACGGATGTAGAGGGCGCGCCGCGGCCGTAACCTGTGGACAATCTCGATCCCCGGCCCCGACTCATTGACTCCCCGGGGGGCATCGCACACCCTCCATAGGACTCTCGCGGGAGAGACCGGGCTTGTCCCGGAGCCGAAGGCGCAACCGCCCCGGAAACGCTCAGGCAAAAGGACCGCGTGAGGCGAAGGAACGCTGGAAAGCAGCGACGGGTCCGTCCCGCCGCTCGCCGAAGGAGCAAGGCCCCCGGACACCCTCCGGGCCAGCTGAAATCTCTCAGGTGCCAAGGACAGCGGGGGCGAAGCACATCGGCCGAGCCGGTGCGCGATCGTCTGTCGTCGCCGGGAGTCCCTGATGAGCGAACCCGAACTGAAGCGCACGCCCCTGCACGCGGCCCACCTGGCCGCGGGCGCGCGCATGGCGGGCTTCGCGGGCTATGACATGCCCATCCAGTACCCCGACGGGGTGATGAAGGAGCACGCCTGGACCCGGACGTCCGCGGGCCTGTTCGACGTCTCCCACATGGGACAGGCCCGGATCCTCGGGGCGGACGCAACGGCAGCCTTCGAGGCCGTCACCCCGGGAGATTTCGCGGCCCTGAAGCCTGGGCGGCAGAAGTACTCTGTCCTCCTCAACGACACCGGCGGGATCCTCGACGACCTCATGGCGGCCCGGCCGGACGACCAGGGCCTGTTCATCGTGGTCAACGGGGCCTGCAAGGACGACGACTTCCGTTTCCTGGATGCGAAGCTGTCCGGCGACGCCCGCCTCGTCCGGATCGAGGACCGCGCCCTCCTGGCCCTGCAGGGACCTGAGGCGGCGGCCGTCCTGGCGGCGCATGTGCCGGCGGCCACCGGCATGGCCTTCATGGACAGTGCTGCCCTGACCGGCTTCGGCGAGGTCGACCTGGTCGTCTCGCGCTCGGGCTACACCGGCGAGGACGGCTTTGAGATCTCCCTGCCGGCCGCCGAGGCGCCCCGGGTGTGGGCTGCCCTGCTGTCAGACACCCGCGTGCGCCCGATTGGCCTGGGTGCCCGGGATTCCCTGCGACTGGAGGCGGGCCTGCCGCTCTACGGCCACGACGTGGACCCCTCGGTGAGCCCTGTCGAGGCGGGCCTGGCCTTCGCGCTTTCCCCGTCCCGCCGCCGCCGTGGCGACTTCCCCGGTGCAGCCCGGATCCTGGCCGAAGCGTCCGGCGCCCTGACCCGGACCCGGATCGCCCTGAAGGTGCTGGAAGGCGCCCCCGCCCGGGAGGGCGCGGTGATCGTCGATGCCGCCGGCACCGAGGTCGGCATCGTTACCTCTGGCGGATTCTCGCCCAGTCTTGGGGTGCCCATCGCCATTGGCTTTGCCCCGCCCGCCCTCTGCGCTCCGGGCCAAAGGCTCGGCGTGGTGGTCCGCGGCCGCACCTGGCCCGTCGAGACCACCGACCTGCCCTTTGTTCCCCACCGCTATGTCCGCCGACCCTGAAAGGACCTTTCCCATGCGCTTCACCAAGGACCATGAATGGGTCGCCCTCGACGGCGACGTCGCCACCGTCGGCATCACGGCCTATGCCGCCGAGCAGCTCGGCGACGTGGTCTATGTCGAGACGCCTGAACCCGGCCGGGCCCTGAAGGCCGGCGAAGGCATGGCGGTGGTCGAGAGCGTCAAGGCCGCCTCCGACGTCTACGCCCCCCTCTCCGGAGAGGTGGTCGAGGCCAACGGCGACCTGTCCGGTGCGCCCGAGACGGTCAATGCCGACCCAGAGGCCGGCGGCTGGTTCGCCCGGGTGCGGATCGCCGACCGGGCCGAGTATGACGCCCTGATGGACCGCGCTGCCTACGACGCCTTCCTGGAGACCCTCTGAGCCATGCGTTACCTCCCGCTGGACGCGGCAGATCGCCGCCACATGCTGGGGGTCATCGGTGCCGCCAGCGCCGACGACCTCTTCGCCGACGTGCCCGTCCCGGCGCGCCTGTCCGCCCCCGTCGACCTGCCCCGCCACGCCGGCGAGATCGAGGTCGAGCGCGAGCTTTCGGCCCTGGCGGCCCTCAACCGGCCGGCCGGCGCCGGGCCCTTCTTCTGCGGCGCGGGGGCCTACCGGCACCAGGTCCCGGCCACGGTGGACCATCTCATCCAGCGGTCGGAGTTCCTGACCAGCTACACGCCCTACCAGCCTGAGATCGCCCAGGGGACCCTGCAGGTTCTGTTCGAGTTCCAGACCCAGGTCGCCGCCCTTCTGGGCATGGAGGTGGCCAATGCCTCCCTCTACGACGGCTCCACAGCCTGCGCCGAGGCGGTGCTGATGTCCCGGCGGGTCACCCGCCGGCGCAAGGCGGTGCTGTCCGGCGGCCTGCATCCGCACTACGCCGCCGTCACCGCCACCATCGCCACAGCCGAGGGTATGGAGATCGCCCGGCGTCCGGCAGCGGTCGACGGCGAGGCCGACGTCCTGGCGGCCATCGATTCCGAGACCGCCTGCGTAGTCGTCCAGACTCCCAACGTCTTCGGTACGGTCACCGACGTCACCGCCATCGCCGCGGCCGCCCACGCCGCCGGTGCCCTGCTGGTGGTGGTCACCACCGAGGTCGTGGCCCTGGGCCTCCTGAAGACGCCCGGCGAGATGGGCGCCGACATCGCCGTGGCCGAGGGCCAGTCCCTGGGGGTCGGCCTGAACTTCGGCGGGCCCTATGTGGGCCTCTTCGCCTGCCGGGAGAAATTCGTCCGCCAGATGCCGGGCCGGCTCTGCGGCGAGACCGTAGACGCCGAGGGCCGCCGGGGCTTCGTCCTGACCCTCTCCACCCGCGAGCAGCATATCCGCCGGGAGAAGGCGACCTCGAACATCTGCACCAATTCCGGCCTGTGTGCCCTGGCCTTCTCGATCCACATGACCCTGCTGGGCGGGACGGGCCTGCGCCGGCTGGCGGAGGTCAACCATGGCCGCGCCCGGACCCTCGCCAAGGCCCTCGGCACCGTCCCGGGTGTCGAGGTGCTGACGCCGCGGTTCTTCAATGAGGTCGCCGTCCGGGTTCCTGGCTCCGCCGCCGCCCTGGTCGAGGCCCTGGCGGGTGAGGGGATCCTGGCCGGCGTACCGGTTTCACGGCTCGACCCCTCGGCCGGCCTGGACGACGTCCTGCTGCTGGCCGCCACCGAGACCACCACCGCCGCCGATATCGACTCCCTTGTCGCCGCCCTGTCCCGGAGGACCTGCGGATGAGCCTGAATTCTGTTGGCCGCCCCACCCGGCCCGTTTCCGACACCCCCGGCGCTGGTTTCGCCTCCCTCAGCGGCGGGCGTGGCCTGTTGCAGGACGAGGCCCTGATCTTCGAGCGGAGCGCCTGGACCAGCACGGGGGTCGACCTGCCCGAGCCGGAGGCGGGTACTGAGGACCTCGCCGGACTTGTCCGGGCCGAGCCCCTGCGCCTGCCGGGCCTGTCTGAGCCAGAGACGGTGCGCCACTATGTCCGCCTGAGCCAGAAGAACCACGCCATCGACCTGGCCCTCTATCCGCTGGGCTCGTGCACCATGAAGCACAACCCCCGGCTCAACGAGAAGCTGGCGCGCCTGCCCGGCTTTGCGGACCTGCATCCCCTGGCGCCGGTGTCGGCGGTCCAGGGTGCCCTGGGACTGATGGACCGTCTGGCCCACTGGCTGAAGACCCTGACCGGCATGCCCGCCGTGGCCCTGTCGCCCAAGGCCGGCGCCCACGGCGAGCTCTGCGGCCTCCTGGCCATCCGCGCTGCCCATGCGGCCCATGGCCAGACCCGGCGCCGACTGGTGCTCACCCCCACCTCGGCCCATGGCACCAACCCCGCCACGGCGGCCTTCGTCGGCTATGAGGTGATGGAGATCGGCCAGACGGCGGACGGGCGGGTCGACCTGGCCGACCTCGCCGCCAAGCTCACCGACGAGGTGGCGGCCATCATGGTCACCAATCCCAACACCTGCGGCCTGTTCGAGCGGGACATACTGGAGATCTCCCGCCTGACCCATGCGGCGGGGGCTTAT
>JBMOEP010000104.1:0-6721 GCA_049314675.1 Phenylobacterium sp. | reverse complement strand
CCCGGGACTGGCCTGCGGAGTCGGGGCGGGCTCGGCCGGCGGGACCGACAGCCTGGCGAGGGGTGCGGCCGGGGCGGTCGAGGGCGCAGGCGGCGCGCCCGTGGCAGCCACCGTCCCCATCATCTTCACGGCCTCGCTTAGCATCTCGAAATTGCGCCGCACCCGGTCCTGGAAGGCCGCGTCGATGGCCTGGGTCTCGGTAGCGGTGCGCCGGGCCTGGTCCATCAGGCCGTCCATGCTCTCACTGACCGCCTCCCGAACCTGTTCGGCCTGGGAACGTGCGCGCTCGGGCAGGCTGGCCACCCGGTCCTCGATGCGCATCAGAATTCCTGCCAGCTCGTCCAGGGTCCGGCGCGCCGCGGAGGCCCCCTCCTCCAGCCGGCGGGCCGTGGCGTCCCCGGCCTCCTCGACCATCTGGGCCGACCGGGCGATGAGGCTACGGGCCTCCTCCAGCCGCGCCTCGAAGACCTGGTTGGCCTTCTGGCCGGCCGAGAAGGCGGCCTCGGCCAGCTGGTCGACCTGTCCCCGGGCCGCTTCGGCGTTCTGGTTCGATGCCAGGCGCGTGGCCTCCGCCGCCTTCGAGAGGGCCTCGATGGACGCCCGGGTCTGGGACTCCAGGCGCTCTCGCTCCTGGGCCGCGGTGCCCGCCACGGCTTCGAGGGCGTGGCGGGTGGACTGTCCGAACTCGTCCCGCTCTGCCCGCGCCACATCGGCGAACTCCCGGAACTGGGCGGCGGCCTCCTGGATCAGCGAGGCCAGGGCCTCGCCACCCTTGATGGCGGAATCGCGCATGTCTGCCGCGGAGAGGCGGGCCTGGCCGCCAACCTCGGCGAGACGGGCCAGGTGGGCCTCGGACTGGACCGCAAGACCCTCCTGTTCGGCGCGCAGGGACTGGGCGACTGCCAACAGCCCGTTGCGGCGGGTATCGAGGGTGCGCTCCACCCCGCTGACATGGTCTGACAGGCTGGCGCCTGCGCCCGCCAGGCGTCCGGCCTGGTTCCCCACGGCATCCGCCGCGCTGCGGGCAGCCTCGGCCAGCCGGCCCGCCGCCTCGGTGAAGTCCGTTGACCGGGCGGTCAAGGAGGCCTCGGCCTCGCGAAGCTGGGTCTCGGCAAGGTCTGAGACCTCGCCCACCAGGCGAGCCTGCCGGGCGATGGCGTCGGAGACGGCAGTGGTGCGGGCGTCAAGACCCGAGGCCAGTCCCTCCAGGCGCTCGCGTTCCCGGCCCAGTCCCGTGGCCAGGGTCTCGGCGGACCCTCCCGCCAGCCGTGCGGCGGCGTCGAGGCGGCCCGACTCGGCCTCGAGGGCCACCCGAAGGGCCTCCAGCCTCTGGGAGGCGAGGTTTGCGGACTGCCCGGCCCTGGCGATCTCGGCCTCCAGGCCCGTGGCAATCTCGCCGGCGCGGATTCCGGCGGCCACGGCGGGTCCTACCATCTCGTCGGCCAGGCGTGCGGCCCGCTGGCTCTCACTGCGCAGCCGGCGGGCCTCCACCCAGAGCCGCGCGGCCACCCAGACCAGGCCCGCCGGGCCGAGGGCCATTCCGCCCAGGACCAGGAGGACGAAGGGGTCATAGTCGAAGGGCGCCTTGCCCTGCCGGTAGCCGATCGCGAAGGCGATAGGCGCCAGGCCCCAGAGGATGGAGACGAAGGCGGCGGCCAGCCAGACCGGCGCATCGGACGCCGGACGGGGACGCTTGCGGGAAGACGAAGGTGGCGATGGCGCAAAGGGTGCGGCGACCGGCGGTGGCGGCGCGGGCTCGACAGCGGCTTCGGCGACGACCTCAGCGACGGGCCCCGCTTCTGCTTCCGGGAGGGGTGTTTCCTCGACAGCGGCCTCGGGCCGGTCTTTAGCGGGTTTGGACATTCGGACGGGTTCCGGAAGACGGTGCGGACCTTCAGCCGGCGCCGAATTCATCCGCTATGGAAAGGACTTAACCACGAACCTGTGTCCTGCGAAAGCCGACTCGTCACTCCGTCCACACCCCGAAAAGAGGTACACCTTGGTTGACGTGAGAAGTCAGCACTTAAATACCTGAATCTAAGGTAAATTCCTGATTTCAGCTGTGAAGGTTCACACCTTCATGCCTCAGCAGCCAGGCCTTGCGCTCCAGGCCGCCAGCATAGCCGCCAAGGCCGCCACCGGAGGCAACGACCCGGTGGCAGGGCTGGACAAGGGAGACGGGGTTGGCGCCGTTCGCCTGGCCCACAGCCCGGACCGCCGCAGGCCGGCCGACCTGCCGGGCAAGGTCAGCATAGCTCCAGGCGGTTCCGGCCGGGATGCGCCTCAGGGCGGCCCAGACCCTGCGCTGGAAGTCGGTGCCCCCCTCCGCCGTCGGCAGGGCGTCCAGGGCGCGGGCGTCGCCGGCGAAATAGGCCGACAGGGCGCTGGCCACCGCCGCCGGAGCCGCGCCCGCCGTCACCTGTGCGCCTGGCCAGTACCGGGCGACCAGCCGGTCCAGCCGCCCGTCATCGCCGGCGAAGTCGAGGCCGTGCAGGACGCCTGACCCGTCGGCCAGGATGACCAGGTCCCCGAGGGGCGAGGGCAGGACGGCGCGGATCAGGTCGGGGCCGGCCATGGTCAGTCCCCGAAGGTCAGGACGATCTTGCCGAAGTGCTCGCCAGCCTGCATGGCGCGGAAGGCCTCACGTACCTCGGTGAAGGGGAAGACCTTGTCCACCACCGGGTGGATGCGGTGCAGGTCCATGGCCCGGCACATGGCCTCGAACATCTCGCGGGACCCCACCGACAGGCCCTGCAGGCGGGCATTGTTGCCGATCAGGACGCCGGGATTGACCCCCTCGCCCGCTCCAGCCACCACGCCGATGATGGCGATGTGCCCGCCGATCCGCACCGCCCGCAGGCTCTGCTGGATGGTGCCGGCACCGCCAACCTCCATGATGAAATCCGCCCCGACCCCGCCGGTGGCCTCGCGCACGGGGCGCGACCACTCAGGCGTGGCCCGGTAGTTGACCAGGTGGTCGGCACCCAGCAGGCGGGCGCGCTCAAGCTTCTCGTCAGACGAAGAGGTGATCAGGGTCCGCAGGCCTGCGGCGTGGGCGAACTGCAGGCCGAAGATCGACACCCCGCCCGTGCCCTGCAGGACCACCGTATCGCCGGGCTCCAGGCGGGCGTCCTCGAACAGGCCCCGCCAGGCGGTGAGGCCGGCGCAGGCCAGGGTCGAGACCTCCTCGTCGGTGAGGAAGTCGGGGACCTTGGAGACCCCTTCCTGGCTGAACACCTGCAGCTCCGCGCCAGCGCCGGGGATCGGGCTGCCCAGGGCGCTGGTCAGCTTTTCCACCGTCGCCCGGCCCGAGGTCCAGTTCTGGAAGAACAGGGTCGAGACCCGGTCGCCGGGCTTCACCCGCGTGACGCCCTCGCCCACCGCCTCGACCACGCCGCATCCGTCGGAGAAGGGGGTGATGGTCCCGGCCATGGCGGGCCCGCGGCTGTAAACCCCACCCACCATGAGCAGGTCGCGGTAGTTCAGCGAGACCGCCCGCATCCTCACCAGGACCTGGCCGTGGCCCGGGGCCGGCTCGGGCCGCTCAACCACCTCGATGCGGTCGACGCCCCAAGGCTCGGAAACCTGAATTGCGCGCATGGCTGTTCTCCCGTCTTCATAAACCTGAGGGGTCATAGTCCCCCAAGGGCGACATGACGCAAGGGGCTGGTGCCTCAGGTGTCCAGGCGTCGGATCCTGTAGAGGCCGAGAGCACCCAGGAGCCCCATCGCCGCCATGCCGGACATGGCCAGGTAGCCGCCTGAGCCGACGGAGTCGAACAGGGGCCCGGAGGCCAGGGTCGCGAGGCCGGCAAGCACGCCCCCCTGCAGCGCGGCGTTGACCAGCTGGGCGGCGGAGGCGGTCTGCGGCCCCGACAGCCGGGACGCCAGCTGGATCGAGGCCAGGAAGACCGCAGTGTAGGTCAGGGCGTGAAGGGCCTGGAGCGGGACCAGGGCCCAGAGGGGTGGGGCGGCCGCCATCAGGGTCCAGCGCAGCACCCCTGCCACCCCGCCGATCACCAGGAGGTTGCGCGGGCCAAGCCGGCTCTGAAGGCGGGCGCCGAACCAGAGGAAGACCACCTCCACCCCGACCCCCAGGCCCCAGAGCAGGCCGGTCAGGCTCTCCGGCAGGCCCTGCGCCTTCCAGGTCAGGGCGGAGAAGGCGTAGTAGAAGGCGTGGGCCGACTGGATCAGCCCCGCCGAGCCCACGGCCAGCAGGAAGACTGGATCGCGCACCAGGGTCTTGAGGCCCGCAAGGCCGCCACCGTCCCTGGAAGCCCCGCGGCCGGGTGCCGGATCTGGCGGGAGGAGGAACCGGGCACACAGCGCCGTCAGGCCGGCCGCGAGGATCATCCAGGCCAGGGCGACATCCACCGAGACCGCTGTGACCAGGGCACCGGTCGCAATGGCCGCACCGATGTAGGCCGCCGAACCCAGGCCTCGGGGCAGGCCATAGTTGAAGCCATCCGCCTGGGCCCGGGAGAGGGCGATCACATCGATCAGGGGCGGCAGGGCCATGTAGAGGCTCGCCGCCAGCAGCCAGGCGATCGCCAGGGCCGGAAGGCCGTCCAGTCCGGCGAAGGCGAGATAGACCGCGCAGGTCCCTGCAGCCAGCCAGGCGATGGGCGTGCGGCGCAGGTGGAACCGGTCGGCCCATAAGGCGAGGATCGGCGAGGTCAGGATCTGCAACAGCATGGGCAGGGCCAGGACCAGCCCCACCTGCGCCCCGGTCAGGCCCTTTGCGCTCAGCCAGACCGGCATGAAGGGCGTGCCGGCACCGTTTCCCACGTAGAGGGCGACGTAGACCAGGCCGAGGCGCAGGGCGGTGGGCATGGCACCGGCTAGCCCGAGTCGGGCAGGCCGCGCTCTAGACGGGCGGGCGGAAAGCGATGGCCTGGAGCGCCTCGACGTCCAGGATCTCGAGCCTTCGATAGGCGGTCGCGATGATGCCGGCGTCCTGGAAGGACTTGAGCACCTTGTTGAGGGTCTGACGGGACAGGCCGCACATGATGGCGAGATCAGCCTGGGAGACGTCGGTGAACACCCTACTGTCATCCCCATAGAGGCCGATGAAGGTCAGCAGCCGCTGGGCGACCCGCAGCTCGCCATTGGGCTGGACCAGGTTGGAGACCACGGTCACCGCCTCGCCCAGGCCCTCGGCGGTGAGCGCCGCGACGGCCCGGCAGCACTCCGGGTCACGCATCAGCTGGTCGAAATCCGGCTGGCTGAGATGCAGGGCCCGGCAGTCGGTGATCGCGCGGATGGAAATCATGGTTGGGCTCCGTCGCAGGGCCGCCGCGTCCCCCGCCCAGCGCCCTGGCCCCTGGACAGAGATCATGACGTCCGAAGGCGGGACCTGCAGGCTCCACTGCCCCACGACAAGACCGAACATGCCCGAGGGCGGAGCTCCCGCCCGGTAGATCGGCGTACCGGCCTGAAACTTCCGGAGTGAGACACGTTCCAGAAAAGCTTTCCGGAAATCAGGGGTTTGCCTCGCGAGCCAACCCGTTCCCGAGACCAGGGCGATCGCCTCTGCCTTGTCCAAGGAGACCTCCTGCCAAGCGGGCTTGGATTGTCTATATCGCGACAACCCAGAGCCGACAACGCGGTTAGCTTCCCTAAACCATTGTCGCAAAAAGGGGCGTTTATCGTGGCTTTCAAGGGATCATTGAGGAGCGCCCTGACGGCGGGCCTGGCAACGGGCGTCCTGGCCGTAGCGGCCTGTTCTCCGGCACCGGGGAAGCCAGACGCGGCAAACTCCGCCTCGAACTCCGTGGCGACCCGTCTTGGCACCCTGAAGCTGGAAAACGGCTACCCGACCCAGGCAACCGCCGACAAGCTGTACGACGAAATGGACTTCCAGAGGGCCACCCAGGCCTACATCTGGGCCCTGCCGGCGGTGGGCTTCAAGGCGCTCTATGACGCCCAGGCCAAGACCCTTGGCGTCAAGAACGGCGAGATCCTCCTGTTCCAGGACCTCAAGGACAAGGCGGGGATGCTGACCCCGAACATCACCACCCTCTATGCCTTCAGCTTCTGGGACCTGGCCAAGGACGGCCCCCTCGTGGTCGAAGTCCCGGCCGGCGCCACGGCGGGCGGTGTCCTGGACATCTGGCAGCAGCCGATCACCGACATGGGCCAGACCGGCCCCGACAAGGGGGCAGGCGGCAGGTATCTGATCCTTCCCCCCGGCGCTGCGGCTGTGCAGGCCCCCGGCTACCGCATCTTCCGCTCCCCCAGCAACCAGATCTGGTTCGGCACCCGCGGCCTGGCGCCCGACAAGGCCGTGGCCGAGGCCACCGTGCGCCAGCACCGCCTCTACGGCTGGAACCAGCGGGCCAATCCGCCGGCCAGCGGCTACAGCGAAGTGGGTGGTCGCCCCTGGCAATCGGCCCAGCCCACCGACCTCAACTACTGGCGCCTGCTCAGTGAGCTCTATGCCAATGAGCCCGTTGCCCCCCGCGACCGGATGATGTTCGGGATGCTGTCGCCGCTGGGCCTTACGCCGGGCCAGGCCTTCAATCCCGATGCCCGCCAGGCGCGGATCCTCGGCGAGGCGGCCCAGCTGGGCGACCTGATGGCCCGCACGATCGCCTACGACAAGCGCACCCCCGGCGCCACCGTCTACCCGGGCAAGCACTGGGAGTACGCGGTGCTGTTCGATCTCGACCAGGAATCCCCCGACAAGCGCCGCGTGCAGTTCGAGGAGCGCAGCTCCTGGT
>JBMOEP010000103.1:0-6745 GCA_049314675.1 Phenylobacterium sp. | reverse complement strand
GATGGAGCAGACGATGATGCAGTTGTCCGCCTTGTCGCGGACGACCTCCATCTCGTACTCCTTCCAGCCCAGGACACTCTCCTCGATCAGCACCTCGGTGGTGGGCGACAGGTCGAGGCCGCGTTCGACGATTTCCCGGAATTCCGCGACATTGTAGGCGATGCCCCCGCCGGTGCCGGCCAGGGTGAAGGACGGGCGGATGATGGCGGGCAGGCCAACGAAGGCCAGGCCCTCCATGGCCTCCTCCAGATTATGGGCGGCCTTGGACTTCGGGCTTTCGAGCCCAAGCTTGTCCATGGCGTTGCGGAACTTCTGGCGGTCCTCGGCCTTGTCGATCACCTCGGCCCGGGCACCAATCATCTCGACGCCGTAACGGGCCAGGACGCCACGGCTCTCAAGGGCCAGGGCGGTGTTCAGCGCGGTCTGCCCGCCCATGGTCGGCAGGAGGGCGTCCGGGCGTTCGGCGGCGATGATCTTCTCGACCATTTCCGGGGTGATGGGCTCGATATAGGTCGCGTCCGCCACATCCGGGTCGGTCATGATGGTGGCGGGGTTGGAATTGACCAGGATGATCCGGTAGCCCTCGGCCCTCAGGGCCTTGCAGGCCTGGACGCCGGAGTAGTCGAACTCGCAGGCCTGGCCGATCACGATTGGCCCGGCGCCGATGATCAGGATTGAGGAGATATCGGTGCGTTTGGGCATGGGGACACTCGCGCGCAGGACCCGCGCGCGCGCCTGCGCGCTCCGGCCGGTCGGATTGAAGGCTAAGACGCCCGTTTAGAGACGGAGTCGGCATGGCGCAAGCACCCATGCCCGGCCCGGTTATGGGTCGGTAATCCGCCCATAAAAAAACGGGCCGGCGTTTCCGCCGACCCGCTGAACTTTGGTCCCTTTTGGGGAGGTCAGACGGCCAGGTTGCCCGCAGACATCTTGCCACTGCGCTTGTCGCGCTCGAGCTCAAAAGTAACCTTCTGGCCTTCGTTCAGCGAGCGGAGACCCGCACGCTCGACGGCGGAGATGTGCACGAACACATCGGGGCCGCCTTCATCGGGTTGAATGAAGCCATAGCCCTTGGTTCCATTGAACCACTTCACGGTGCCGGTAGACATATTGATCGATCGTCCTTGATACATAGGCCCATAACCCCGGAGTTGGGGCGCACAGGATCAAAAATCGAAGGAGGTCGGTAGCTGGTCCGCTGCAACAGAAGAAGCGTCGAAAAAGCAGCCGAACTTACGAGAATTGACACCCTATCATGAAGGAACCCGGGGCGTCTGGCAAGTGGCACCCTGAAGGCTAGCCCCGGGAGGCGTCCATGAGCTCGGTGAACCTGCGAAAGAGGTAGAGGGAATCCGTCGGTCCGGGCGAGGCTTCGGGGTGGTGCTGGACCGAAAAAACGGGGCGGCCAGAAAGGGCGAGGCCCGCGTTCGTGCCGTCGAACAGGGAGATGTGGGTCTCCTCCAAACCCTCGGGCAGGCTCTCGCGGCTGACGGTGAAGCCGTGGTTCATAGAGACGATTTCGACCTTGCCGGTGGTAAGATCCTTCACCGGATGGTTTGCCCCGTGGTGGCCCTGATCCATCTTCTCGGTCCGGGCTCCGAGGGCCAGGGCCAGCATCTGGTGTCCGAGGCAGATGCCGAAGACCGGCAATCCTGCATCCACGAGCTTGCGGATCTCCGGCACCGCATAGACGCCGGTCGCCTCCGGGTCCCCGGGGCCGTTCGACAGCATGACCCCGTCGGGGTGGCGGGCCAGAATGTCCTCGGCGGAGGTCGATGCCGGCACCACGGTCACCCGGGCCCCGCAGGAGGCCAGGGCGCGCAGGATGTTGCGCTTGACCCCGAAGTCCATGACCACGACGTCGTAGCGGTCCTGGACGGGCCGTTCATAGCCTTCGGGCCAGCCGTAGAGCCCTTCCTCCCAGGTGAAGGTCTGGCGGCAGGTGGCGTCCCGGGCCAGGTCCAGGCCGATCAGTCCCGACCACTCCGACGCCTGCCGGCGGAGGGCGTCGAGGTCAAACCGGCCCTCAGGGTCATGGGCGATGACGGCGTGGGGCATGCCCTGCTCGCGGATTCGGCGGGTCAGGGCCCGGGTGTCCACGCCGGAGATCCCGATCACGCCCCGGCGCGCCATCCAGGTGCCGAGGTCGGATTCCGAGCGCCAGTTGGCGGGCGGTGTCGGCGCGTCGCGGAAGATGGCCCCGCGGGCCGCCGTCGCCGAGTCGCCGGCGATCTGCTCGACGTCCTCGCCATTGACCCCGACATTGCCCACGTGGGGAAAGGTGAAGGCGATCACCTGGGCCATGTAGGAGGGATCGGTGAGGATTTCCTGGTAGCCCGTCATGGCGGTGTTGAAGCAGACCTCGCCGACTGCGGCACCGATCGCGCCGCATCCGGCACCCTGGAGAACCGTCCCGTCAGCAAGGACCAGAACTCCCGTCACGCCGGGCAGGAGATCGCTCATGGCAGGCCGCTCCAGGGCTGGGGTGGGGGCTCGCAAAAGGGCGGGCGAGGATGCATCCTGCCCGCCCTTCAGCCGTTGGGGTCTGGTAATGACTCGCGGCGGGCCGGTCAATGCGGAGCCGACCGGCATGGGCCCTCATCCCGGAGAGATTTCATGTCCGAGAGCGTCTTCATCGATCCTAACCGCCAGGCCATGCGAGTCACGACCATAGGCCTCGATGCCGACGACACCCTCTGGCACAACGAGACGCTGTTTCGCCTGACCCAGGAGCGGTTCTGCGACCTTCTGTCGGACAAGGCCGATCCCGACGTCCTGATGTCGCGCCTTGCCGAGGTGGAGACGCGGAACCTGCGGCTCTATGGCTATGGTGTGAAGGGCTTCACCCTCTCCATGATCGAGACCGCCATGGAGCTGACCCACGGCGAGGCACCCGCCGCTGTAGTCCGGGAGATCCTTGCCGCCGGCCGGGAAATGCTGAACGAGCCCGTGGAGCCCCTGCCGGGCGTGGAGGCGGCGCTGGCGGCCCTCTCCGAAGACTACCGGCTGGTGCTGATCACCAAGGGCGACCTCCTGCACCAGGAACAGAAACTGGCGGCCTCGGGCCTCGGCGACCTGTTCGTCGCCGTCGAGATTGTCAGCGAGAAGGAAGCCTCGACCTACGCCCGGGTCTTTGATCGCCATGGATCCGGTCCAGCGAGGTCGCTGATGTGCGGAAACTCCATGCGGTCGGACATCCTGCCTGCCCTCGAGGCCGGTGCCTGGGCGGCCCACGTGCCCTATCCCATGACCTGGGCCCACGAACACGCCGAGGCGCCCCTCGGCCATCCCCGGTTCGTCGAGCTGGCGACGATCGGCGACCTGCCCCCCTGGGTGGCGGGGCTGGGCTAGAGCCTGGGCGCGGGCTATCCTGCCCTCGTGCGGTTCGATGAAGCCTTCCTCGACGAGATCAAGTCACGCCTCCGGCCGTCGGACGTCATTGGCCGGACCGTGAAGCTGCAGAAGCGTGGCCGCGAGTTTGTCGGGCTCTCGCCCTTCACCAAGGAGAAGACGCCGTCCTTCTACGTCAATGACGACAAGGGGCAGTTCTTCGACTTCTCGTCCGGAAAGACCGGTGACCTGATCGCCTTCCTGCAGGAAAGCGAGCGCCTGTCCTTTGTCGAGGCCGTGGAGCGGCTCGCGGCGGAGGCGGGCCTGTCCCTGCCATCCCCCGATCCCCGCGCGGCCGAGCACGAGAAGAAGCGGCAGGGGCTCTCCGACTGGATGGACCTGGCCGCCCAGTGGTTTAGCCGGATGCTCGCCGGACCCCAGGGCGCCGCCGCCCGCGCCTATCTCGAGCGCCGGGGCCTGCCGGCGTCGGAATGGGCGCGCTTTGGCCTCGGCTTCGCCCCGGCCAGCCGCACCGCCCTGAAGGACTACCTTGTCACCAAGGGGGCCCGTCCGGCCGAGCTTGTGGAGGCGGGCCTGCTGATCGCCCCGGAGGACGGCAGCGCACCCTACGACCGGTTCCGGGACCGGATCCTGTTTCCCATCGTGGAGGGGCGGGGACGGATTGTCTCGTTCGGCGGTCGCGCCATGGATCCGGAAGCCCGGGCCAAGTACCTGAACGGCCCCGAGACCGAGCTCTTCCACAAGGGCCGGACCCTCTACGGACTTCCGGAGGCCCGGCGACTTCTCGCCTCCGCGGCGCCGGACGCCCAGCCGGCCCTCGTCGTGGTCGAGGGCTATATGGACGTCATCGCCTGCCAGAGGGCGGACATTGCCGCGGTCGCCCCCCTGGGTACCGCACTGACCGAGGAGCAGATGGAGCTGCTCTGGCGTCGCCACCCCGAGCCCACCCTTTGCTTTGACGGCGACCGGGCCGGACGCCAGGCGGCTTTTCGCGCCATGGACCGGGCCCTGCCCCTCCTGACCCCCGCTCGCAGCTTCCGGTTCAGCGTCGTCGAGGGCGGCAAGGATCCCGACGATGTCCTGCGCGAGCAGGGCGCCGCCGCCCTGCGAAGCCAACTGGCGCGGACGACCGGCTTTTCCGAGATGCTCTTCCGGCGCGAGTTGGAGAGCGAACCCCTGGACACGCCAGAACGCCGGGCCGGCCTCAAGGCCAGGTTGCGGGCCGCTGCCTCGCGGATTGCCGACCGCGACCTCCAGTCTGCCTACCGGGACGACCTGCTGGCCCGGTTCGAGGCCGCTCTGCCCTCCCGCGCCGCGCCTTTTCCGGGGCCTGACGGACGGCGCCGGTCCCCGGGCCAGGGCCGCGTCTGGATCGACCCGGCACCGACATCCCTGGGTCGATCGGCCGCCCGGCGGCTGGCCTCGGACCTCGACCTCGCTGCCGCTGCCCTGGTGCGCTGGATCCTCGAGGACCCGACCTGCCTGGACGCCTGCCTGGAGACGCCATTTGCCGCCGACGGCTTCGGAGAACCCGCCCTTGCGGGATTGGTCAAGGAAATCATCCGACTGCGACTGGAGTCTGAACATCTTGACTCCCAGGGTCTCGCACGCCATCTGGCAGGGAGAGATTTTGAAGCTCTTTTGACAGACATCGACCGGGCCGCTGCGAAATCGGGCGCGCCCTTCCTCAAACAGGATGTCTCCCTCGAGGACGCAAGATCGCAGTGGTCGCAGGCCTTCGCCCGCCTTTCCAGGCTGGTGGCCCTCGATGAAGCCGTGTCCACCGCCAAGGGCAACCTTGGCGGAGATTTATCTGTGGACGCCTTCTCGAGGCTGAAGGGTGAGCGTGACCGGCTGCGTCGACAGATCAGAAACTGGCAGGACGAACCCTGACGACAGCGCTTGGGCGCTGCACCCTTTTCGAGCTTCGGACATCGCGCAGGCGGTTCCGGAAAGCGGAGATTCCTATGAGCACCACCCCCGCCGAAACCGAAGTCGCCGACACCCCCTCCAGCGACGGCCCGCTGCTCGATCTGACTGACGCTGGCGTCAAGAAGTTCATCAAGCAGGCCAAGGCCCGCGGCTACGTCACCATGGACGAGCTGAACAAGGTGTTGCCCTCGGAGGAAGTGACCTCCGAGGCGATCGAGGACACCCTGGCCATGCTGTCCGAGATGGGCGTCAATGTGGTCGAGGCCGAGGAGGACGCCGAGGGCGGAGAGGTGGCCGTCCGCGAGGAAACCGCGGTCATCGAGACCCAGAAGGAAGCCGCCTACGACCGCACGGACGATCCCGTGCGGATGTACCTGCGCGAGATGGGCTCGGTGGAGCTGCTCTCCCGCGAAGGCGAGATCGCCATCGCCAAGCGCATTGAGGCCGGCCGCGACACCATGATCCGGGGGCTCTGCGAGAGCGCCCTGACCTTCGAGGCCATCATGGTCTGGCGCGAGGAGCTGGGCACCGGCCGCATCCTGTTGCGCGAGGTGATTGACCTCGATCAGACCTATGGCGGCGTCAGCGCAGCTGCCGAGGCCCTGGCCCTGGCCGCCCAGGTCGCCGAGGCCGCCGAGGCTGCCGAATCCGCTGAGGTCACTGAGGACGGCGAGGCCATCGCCAAGGCCGAGGGCGACGACGACGACGACTTCGACGACGGCGCCGGCCCGACCATCAGCGCCATGGAAAGCGAGCTCCGCGAGGGGGTCATGGTAACCCTCGACGCCATCGCCGCCGAGTTCGACGCCTTCCGCGCCCTGCAGGAGAAGCTGGTCGGCAAGCGTCTGAAGGGCGAGGACCTGTCCGAGGCTGACCGGGCCGCCCACGCCGCCGCCAGCGGGACCATCGTCCAGCACCTCAAGACCCTGAAGCTGAACAACAACCGTATTGAGGCCCTGGTCGAGCAGCTCTACGCCATCAACAAGCGCCTGATGGGACTTGAGGGCCGGCTCATGCGCCTTGCCGACGGCTATGGCATCAATCGCAGCGAATTCCTGAAGACCTACCTGGGCGCGGAGCTGAATCCGACCTGGAGTGCGCAGGTCAAGGCCCTGGGCGTGCGCTGGACCAAGTTCGCCGAGAACGAGGCGGCCCAGGTCCTCGCCATCCGCCAGGAAATCGCCTCCCTGGCCACCGAGTCCGGCGTGCCCATCGACGAGTACCGGGCATCGTCCATACCGTCCAGAAGGGCGAGCGCGAGGCCCGGCAGGCCAAGAAGGAGATGGTTGAGGCCAACCTGCGCCTGGTCATCTCCATCGCCAAGAAATACACGAACCGTGGCCTGCAGTTCCTTGATCTCATTCAGGAAGGCAACATCGGCCTCATGAAGGCCGTGGACAAGTTCGAGTACCGCCGGGGCTACAAGTTCTCGACCTATGCCACCTGGTGGATCCGACAGGCC
>JBMOEP010000102.1:0-6749 GCA_049314675.1 Phenylobacterium sp. | reverse complement strand
TCCGCCGCCATGACGACGCAGATCGCCACCTCGTCGCGCCAGGCCGGCTCTGGCAGGTCGGCCAGGGTCCCGTTCGCGCAGGCGGCGAGGTAGGGCACGAGATCGCTCTCCAGGCGCAGCATGAGGACCTGGCACTCGGGATCCCCGAACCGGGCGTTGAACTCCACCAGGCGCGGTCCGTCCGCCGTGGCCATGAACTCGACAAAGAGGGCCCCGCGATAGGGCGCGCCCTCGGCTGCTATGCCCTCAATGGCGGGGATAGCCAGCTGGGTCATGACCTGGTCGACGAGGGTCCCGGTGAAGACCGGCGCCGGGGAATAGGTCCCCATGCCCCCGGTATTCGGGCCCTTCTCGCCATCGAAGGCGCGCTTGTGGTCCTGGGCGGCGCCGAAATAGCGGACCGTCTGGCCGTCCGACAGCACGAAGAGGGAGCCGATCTCGCCTTCGAGGAAGTCCTCGATCACCACCCGGGCACCGGCGGCGCCGAACCGGCCACCCAGGGCGTCGTCGATGGCCGCCTCCGCCGTCGCCCGGTCGGGGGCGACGGTCACGCCCTTGCCCGCCGCCAGTCCGTCGGCCTTGACCACATAGGGGGGTGAGAACCGGTCGAGCGCAGCCTTGGCAGAGGCCGCGTCCTCGCACACCACCCAGGCGGCGGTCGGCAGGCCATGACGGTCGCAGAAGGCCTTGGTGAAGGCCTTGGAGCTTTCCAGCCGACCCGCGGCGGCGATGGGTCCGAAGCAGGGCGTGCCGGCCGCCTGGAGGGCGTCGGCGAGGCCCGCCTCCACCGAGGCCTCAGGGCCGATGACCACCAGGTCGGCAGCGATCTCCCGGGCCAGGTCGACGAGGTCCTGGACTGCAGTCGGCTTGATCGGCCGCAGTTCGCCCAATTGCGCCATGCCGGGGTTTCCCGGCGCCATCACCAGGCGGCGGGTCAGGGGCGAGGCGGCAATCTTCCAGGCCAGGGCGTGCTCGCGACCGCCGGATCCCACGAGAAGGATATTCATGGCCCGCCTTTCGCGCGGTCAGGCCCCGACGTCAATCAGCCCCGGCGGTCCTGCGGTCCACCTCGAGGGCATAGCCCGCCGAGCGGACCGTCCGGATCGGGTTGAAGCCCGCCTTGCCCTTGGCCAGCGCCTTGCGCAGCCGACCGATGTGGACGTCCACCGTGCGGGCCTCGACATAGACGTCCGACCCCCAGACAGAGTCCAGCAGCTGCTCGCGGCTGAAGACCCGCCCCGGGTTCTGCATGAAGAAGTCCAGCATGCGGAATTCCGTCGGCCCCAGGTGGATCTCCTCGCCGTCCCGGCTGACCCGGTGGGCCGACCGATCGAGGATCAGGGCACCCCGAACCACCACATCCTCGGCCAGGCCGGGTCGCAGCCGGCGCAGGACGGCGCGGATCCGGGCCGACAGCTCAGTCACCGCGAAGGGCTTGACCACATAGTCGTCAGCGCCGGTGTCGAGCCCGCGGATCCGGTCGCTCTCCTCGCCCCGCGCCGTAAGCATGATGATGGGCACGTTCCGGCTCTGGGGCTTCTGGCGAAGACGCCGACAGACCTCGATTCCCGAGACCCTGGGCAGCATCCAGTCCAGGACAACCAGGTCCGGCAGCTGCTCCTCAGCCTGGATCAGTGCCTCCTCGCCGTCCGTGGCCAGAGACACCGCGTAACCCTCCCGCTCAAGGTTGTACCGGAGCAGGGTCCCGAGGGCGTCGTCGTCCTCGACTACGAGGATGCGGGGGTTCATGGACAACTCCTAGGCCCTGAGATCGTCTGAACGCGGCCGGTCTCCAGGACTCACCTGATCGCCGGAGATCTCGTAATGCACGATCTCCGCGATGTTGGTGGCATGGTCGCCGATCCGCTCGAGGTTCTTGGCCACGAACAGGAGGTGGGCGCAGGGCGTGATCGTCCGGGCATCCCCCATCATGTAGGTCAGGAGCTCGCGGAAGAGGCTGTTGTAATGCTCGTCGACCTCATGGTCGCGCCGCCAGACCTCCATGGCGGCCTCAGCCTCGCTGGAAGCGTAGGCGTCCAGCACCGACCGGAGCCGCGACTGGACCAGCTGGCCCATGCGCTCGATCGAGCGGCTCAGGGCCGGCATGGGTTCGACATCCGTCAGCACCAGGGCCCGCTTGGCTATGCTCTTGGCCAGGTCGCCGCAGCGTTCCAGGTTCGAGGCGATCTTCAGGGCCGCCACCGTCTTGCGCAGGTCGTTGGCCATGGGCTGGCGCAAAGCGATAAGGCGGATGGCCTTCTGTTCGATGTCGGCCTCGATCTCGTCCAGGCGGTCGTCCTGCTGGATGACCTGCGCCGCCAGATCCGGCTCGCGCCGGGTCACTGCCCGGATGGCGTCGGCGAGCTGGGCCTCGGCCAGACCGCCCAGCCGGGCGCACTCTGCCGCCAGGCTGTTCAGTTCGTCCTCGTAGGACTTGACGATGTGTTCGCTCATGAGCGCGTCCTTAGCCGAAGCGGCCGGTGATGTAGTCCTGGGTGCGGGAGTCCGCCGGACGTGTGAAGATCTCGCTGGTCAGACCCGTCTCAACCAGCTTTCCCATGTGGAAGAAAGCCGTGCGCTGGGACACCCGCGCCGCCTGGGCCATGGAGTGGGTCACGATGACGATGCAGTACTGGGCCCGGAGCTCGTCGATCAGCTCCTCGATCCGCGCGGTCGCGATCGGGTCCAGGGCCGAGCAGGGCTCGTCCATGAGGATCACTTCCGGGTTGATGGCGATGGCCCGGGCGATCACCAGCCTCTGCTGCTGACCACCGGACAGGCCCGTGCCGGGCTGGTCCAAGCGGTCGGAGACCTCTTTCCAGAGCCCGGCCCGCTTCAGTGCCTGCTCGACCACGTCGTCAAGCTCGGACTTCGAGGTGGCGAGGCCGTGGATCCGCGGCCCGTAGGCCACGTTCTCGAAGATGGTCTTGGGAAAGGGGTTGGGCTTCTGGAAGACCATGCCGACCCGGGCCCGAAGCAGGACGGGGTCGAGGTCCCGGTCGTTCACGTCCTCGCCGTCAAGCAGGATGCTGCCCTCGACCCGGGCCCCCGGGATGGTGTCGTTCATCCGGTTGATGCAGCGCAGGAAGGTGGACTTGCCGCAGCCGGAGGGACCGATCAGGGCCGTCACGGCACGGTCGGGAACGTCGAGGTCGACATCGAACAGGGCCTGTTTGTCGCCATAGAAGACCCGCACGCCGCGGGCGGAGATCCGTGTCGCCACCTCGGCGGGGGGTGGGCTGGTCTGGACGTCTGTCATCGGGTCACCAACGGCGTTCGAATCGCCGCCTCAGGAGGACGGCGGCAAGGTTCATCAGGATCATGAAGGCTAGCAGCACCATGATGGCGGCAGCCGTGCGCTCGTGGAAGGCCCGCTCCGAGGCGTTCTCCCAGATGAAGATCTGGACGGGCAGGACGGTGCTGGCGGAAGTCAGGGAGTCCGGGACGCCGGGAACGAACGACACCATGCCGACCATCAGGAGAGGCGCGGTCTCGCCCAGGGCGTGGGCCAGGGAGAGGATGGAGCCCGTCATGACCCCTGGCAGGGCGAGGGGCAGTACATGGTGGAAGACGGTCTGGGTCCGGGAGGCACCGAGGGCCAGGGCGGCCTCGCGGATCGAGGGGGGAACGGCCCTGAGGGACGAGCGCGTGGCGATGATCACGGTCGGCAGGGCCATCAGGGCCAGCACCAGCCCCCCCACCAGGGGCGAGGAGCGCGGTACGTGCATCCAGTTGATGAACACCGCCAGGCCGAGGAGGCCGTAGACGATGGAGGGAACCGCAGCCAGGTTGTTGATGTTCACCTCGACGATATCGGTCCACCGGTTCTTGGGAGCGAATTCCTCGAGGAATGTCGCCGCCAGGACGCCAATCGGAATGGCGAGGGCGGCTGTCAGGATCAGCATCAGGGTCGATCCGACCACGGCGCCCAGGACCCCGGCCTGCTCCGGCTCGGTGGAATCCGACCGGGTGAAGAAGGCCGTGTTGAAGCCGGAGGCCACCAACCCACCAGCGCGCATCTTGTCGAGCCAGTCGAGCTGGGCGTCGCTCAGGGCGCGTTCATCCTCGGTGGTGGACCGCTTGACCTGGCCCTTGAAGTACAGGCCGGCGTCTGCCCTCAGCGGGGCGGAGACCGTCAGCGTGCGGCCGATCAGGGTCGGATCGGCCTTCACCCGGTCGAGGACCTGGAAGCCCATGTCGCCGGACACCAAATCCTTCATGGCGTCGCTGCGGGTCCCGTTCTCGTCGTCGGCCACGCCAATCCGCTTCAGGAGCTGTTCGGCGATAAGCAGGTCGTAATTGGCACCTCCGGGATCCGTCCGGTCGATTCGCGAGGGATCCAGGTAGACCTGGGCGGTGAGCCGATAGTCGATGAAGGTGGACCAGCCCTGCTGAACGATACGGCCGAGCAGCAGGACCAGGAAGCCGAGGGCGAGGGCGATGGCGACCTGGCCATAGAGCCGGAACCGGCGTTCGGCGGCATTGCGCGCCTTCAGCCGGCGGGCCACCGTGGCCTTGAGGTCTTCGCGGGAGGGGCGAGGCTCAGTCATACTGTTCCTGGTATTTCTGGACGATCCGCAGGGCGATCACGTTCAGGAGCAGGGTCACGACGAACAGGGTCAGGCCCAGGCCGAAGGCCGACAGGGTCCGGGGACTGTCGAACTCCTGGTCCCCGGTCAGCAGGGTGACGATCTGGACGGTGACCGTCGTCACGGTCTCCAGGGGGTTGAAGGTCGCCCGGGCCTGGAGGCCCGCAGCCATGGTCACGATCATGGTCTCGCCCACCGCGCGGGAGACCGCCAGTAGCATGGCCGCCATGATCCCCGGCAGGGCCGCGGGCAGGATGACCTTGCGGATGGTTTCCGACCGGGTGGCACCCATGGCCAGGCTACCGTCCCTCAGGGACTGTGGAACGGCGTTGATGATGTCATCCGAGAGCGAGGAAACGAAGGGGATGAGCATGACCCCCATCACGACACCCGCCACCAGGGCCATCTGGTTCTGGACCTCGCCCAGGTAAAGGCCGAGGTCGTTGAGGGGGCCGCCGACGAGCATGGCGCCGAGGGCGTTGAAACCGGACCGGAACAGGGGCCCGACGGTCAGGGCGGCGAAGAAGCCATAAACGACTGTGGGCACCCCCGCGAGGATCTCAAGAAGGGGCTTGATGATCGCCCGGCTTGTCGCCGAAGCGTACTCCGACAGGTAGATCGCAGCGAACAGTCCCACGGGGGCGGCAACCGTCATGGCGATCAACATGATCAGGAAGGTGCCGACGAAGAGCGGAATCGCCCCGAAGGCGCCCTCTGAGACCACCTGGTCCGCATACATGGCGCTCTGGGGGTCCCACTCCATTCCAAACAGGAAGGCCAGGGGGGGAACGGCCTGGAAGAAACGCCAGCTTTCCCAGACGAGGGAGGCGACAATGCCCACGGTCGTGAAGACGGCGGTCACCGAGCACAGGAGCAGCAGGGCCTGAATCCACTTCTCGACCCCCGCACGAGCCCTGAAGGGTGCGCGGATCCGGGACAGTCCCCAAGCGGCTCCGGCCAGGGCCAGGACCACTGCGGAACCCAGGCCGATCAGCCGAATCCGGACGTCGATGGCGTGGGCCTCCGAGGCCGCCGTCTTGAGGGCTGCCTCGAGATCCGGGGAATAGGGGGTCTCGCTGCGGGAGCCGCCCCGGGCCACGGCGAGGGCGTCGTCCAGGAAGACCTGACGGTCGGAGGCCTCGAGGGCCCGGACAGCCGCCGGCAGCTGGGCCTTGACCAGGGCCGTCTCCACCGAGTTACCGAAGAGGCCGGCGACAAGCAGGACCAGGGCGGCGGGCACAGCCGTCCAGACGGCGGCGTAGGCCCCATGGTGGAAGGGCAGGGAATTGACCGGCGCGGCAGGCGACCGGGCCAGTCCCGCCGCACGCCGGCTAGCGGCCCAGAAGACCGCGCCGGAAAAGGTGGCAAGGACCAGGAGGGCGAGACCCGTCAGCATGGATTTGCAGCAGTCCCTTCAACGAGAGCACCGTTCATGACGGCGCTACGGTGTTCACGTGGTCGCCCGAAGGCTCCAGCTAGCCCGTAGGTCATGATTGTGAAACTTCTGTGACAGTGAGGCTTGCGGGGAGCAGGACCGTGAAGACGGTGCCCCGTCCGGGCGCACTTTCCACGGAGAGCACGCCGTGATGCCGGTTGACGATGTGTTTGACAATGGAAAGGCCCAGTCCCGTCCCCGGGCGCTCTCCGCTCTTCTGGCCCTCCACGCGGTAGAAACGTTCGGCCAACCGGGGCAGGTGTTCGCGCTCCATCCCCGGACCCTCGTCCCGGACCCGGATCATCATGAAGGTGGGCGGGAGAGCATCCGGGCTCACCAGGGTCAGGCGCGCCGCATCCTCGAGGACGGGCGCCTGGGAAGCCTCGCGGCTGACATTCGGGCGGACCTCCACCTTTGCCGCACTTCCCGGGGGCGCATACTTCAGTGCGTTGTCCGTGAGGTTCTGGATGACCTGGACGATCTGGTCGCGATCGCCGCAGATCACCGCCTCGCCACTTGAGCCCATTGATCTTGCGACCTCTGCGCGTGGTCAGGCAGCCATCTCTCTAACGCCAGCCTCACTGGCCACTAGGCCCGTAAGGGATCCTCTTGAGCTTGACCTTGATTCGCTGATCAATCCGCTCAGCTCAACCGCCAACGGCAGGAACCCCGGTGGCCCAGCAGCGGCGCTTGAAGAGTTAAAGGCTCAAGCCAAGGTCTTGTTC
>JBMOEP010000101.1:0-6757 GCA_049314675.1 Phenylobacterium sp. | reverse complement strand
GACGCTGACTGGGTCGCCGCCAAGATGGTGGGGAGATGGCGGGATGGGTCGCCGGTGGTTCTCTATCCCGACCGGCAGCCGCGAAAACCCAATACGACCGACGACTTCCTCTACGCCACCCTGGACCCCCGGGGCTTCGCCTGCCCCCTCGGGTCCCATGTCCGGCGCACGAATCCTCGGGACAGCCTGATAGCGGATGACCTCAAGACCCCAAATCACATCAGCAGCCACCGGATCCTGCGCCGGGGCCGGGCCTATGCCGAGCCAGGTGCCAAGGGGGCGAGTCCTACCGAGGGCCTGATCTTCCTGGCCGCCTGCTCCGACCTGGAACGGCAGTTCGAGTTCGTCCAGCAGTCCTGGATCGGCGACCCGTCCTTCCATGGCCTGACCGGGGAGTCCGATCCCGTTGTCGACACCGATGGCCAGCTCCAGGACCTGTCACTGCCTGACGGGCGGACGGTGCGCCGGCTGAAGGGGATCCCGGACTTCGTGACGGTGCGAGGCGGGGGCTACTTCTTCATGCCCAGCCGGTCGGCCCTTTACTACCTGGCGGACAGGGCCCGGAGGATCGCTCCGCCTCAATCCACCTTCGGCGAAAGGGTACCCGAGGCGTAGCGCTTGGCCATGTCCGACAGGGGGATGGCCCGGATCTTCGAGGCATGGCCGGCCGTGCCGAATTCCTCGAAGCGCTGGCGGCAGACCGCGCGCATGGCCTCCATGGCGGGCTTGAGGTACTTGCGCGGGTCGAACTCGCCGGGGTTCTCGGCGAAGACCTTGCGGATGGCGCCGGTCATGGCCATCCGGTTGTCGGTGTCGATGTTGATCTTGCGCACACCGTTCTTGATGCCACGCTGGATCTCCTCCACGGGCACGCCCCAGGTCTGGGGCATCTCGCCGCCGTACTGGTTGATGATGTCCTGGAGGTCCTGCGGCACGCTGGAGGAGCCGTGCATGACCAGGTGTGTGTTGGGCAGGCGGCGGTGGATCTCCTCGATCACGTTCATGGCCAGGACGTCGCCGTCCGGCTTGCGGGTGAACTTGTAGGCGCCGTGGCTGGTGCCCATGGCGATGGCCAGGGCGTCGACCTGGGTGGCCTTGACGAAGGCCACGGCCTGGTCGGGATCGGTCAGCAGCTGGTCGTGGTCGAGCTTGCCCTCGAAGCCGTGGCCGTCCTCCTTCTCGCCCATGCCGGTCTCCAGGCTGCCCAGCACGCCGAGCTCGCCCTCCACCGAGGCACCGACCCAGTGGGCCATGTCCACCACGTTACGGGTGACGCGAACATTGTAGTCGTAGTCGGCGGGGGTCTTGCCGTCGGCCATCAACGAGCCGTCCATCATCACCGAGGTGAAGCCGTATTGGATGGCGGTGGCGCAGGTGGCCTCGTTGTTCCCGTGGTCCTGGTGCATGCAGATCGGGATGTGCGGGTACATCTCGGCCAGGGCGTCGATCAGGTGCTTGAGGACGATGTCGTTGGCGTAGGAACGGGCGCCCCGGCTGGCCTGGATGATGACGGCTGAGTCCGTCGCATCGGCCGCCTCCAGGATGGCAAGGCCCTGCTCCATATTGTTGATGTTGAACGCCGGGACGCCATAGCCGTGCTCGGCGGCGTGATCGAGGAGCTGTCGCAGGGTGATCCGGGCCATGTTCCGTCTCCGTTAGCGTTGGGACTGTTTCGACAGGGCGGCGACACCGGGCAGGATCTTGCCCTCCATCCACTCCAGGAAGGCGCCACCGGCCGTCGAGACAAAGGTGAAATCGTCAGCGCAGCCCGCATGGTGCAGGGCCGCCACCGTATCGCCCCCGCCGGCCACCGCCACCAGCTTGCCAGCCTTGACCAGGTCGGCGGCGGCGCGGGCGGCCTCTACCGTTCCCCGGTCGAAGGGTGGCATCTCGAAGACGCCGAGGGGGCCGTTCCAGACCAGGGTCTTTGAGTTGGCCATGGCCCGACGCAGGCGCTCCACGGTCTTGGGGCCGGCGTCGAGGATGCGCTCTTCGTCGTCCATGGCACCCAGCTCGCGTACCCGGGCCGGGGCACCGGGCGCCAGCTTCTCGGCGACGACAATGTCGATGGGCAGGAAGAGCTTGCAGTTGTGCTGGCCAGCCAGGCGGATGATCTCCCGCGCCGTGTCCGCCAGGTCCTTCTCGCAGTAGGAGGCGCCGACTTCATGACCCTGGGCGAAGAGGAAGGTGTTGGCCATGCCCCCGCCGATGGCCAGCTTGTCCAGCCGGGTGACGAGGTTGGACAACAGGTCCAGCTTGGTCGAGACCTTGGAGCCGCCGACAATACCCATCACCGGGCGCTCGGGCCGGCCCAGGGCCCGGTCCAGGGCGTTCAGCTCCAGCCGCATCTGCTCACCGGCGCAGGCGGGAAGGATGTGGGCCAGGCCTTCAGTGGAGGCGTGGGCCCGGTGGGCGGCCGAGAAGGCGTCGTTGACGTAGAGGTCGCCATTGGCGGCCAGGGCGCGGGCGAAGGCCGGGTCGTTGGCCTCTTCGCCCGGATAGAAGCGGACATTCTCCAGCAGGATCACGTCGCCGGGGGCCATGGCGGCGACGGCGGCTTCCACATCCCTGCCGGCGCAGTCCGCAACAAAGGCCACGGGGCACCCCAGCACCACCGACAGGGCCGGGGCGATAGGGGCCAGGCTCATCTCCTGGACCCACTTGCCCTTGGGCCGGTCGAAGTGGGCCAGGAGGATCACCTTCGCCCCGCCGGCGCGCAGCTTCTCGATGGTCGGGACCGCCGCCCTCAGGCGGGTGTCGTCGGTAACAACGCCGTCGGCCATGGGGACATTGAAATCCACCCGCACCAGGGCCCTGACGCCAGCCAGGGAAACGTCGTCAAGGGTCCGGAAGGCCATCAGCTCAGATCAGACGGGCCATGGCCACGGCGGTGTCGCTCATCCGTGTGGAGAAGCCCCACTCGTTGTCGTACCAGGACAGGATCCGGCCGAGGTGACCATCAATCACCTGGGTCTGGGCCAGGGCCACGGTCGAGGACGCGGCCACGTGGTTGAAGTCGGTGGAGACCAGGGCCTCGTCGGTGACCGCCAGCACCCCCCTCAGGGGACCTTCGGCGGCGGCGCGCAGGGCGTCGTTGATTTCCTTGACGGTCAGTGTGCGCCCCGGGGTCCAGACCAGGTCGATCACCGAGACGTTCGGCGTCGGCACACGGATGGACGAGCCGTCCAGCTTGCCCTGCAGTTCCGGGATGACGAGGCCCAGGGCCTTGGCCGCCCCGGTGGAGGTCGGGATCATGGACATGGCCGCCGCGCGGGCGCGGTAGAGGTCCTTGTGCATGGTGTCCAGCGTCGGCTGGTCGCCCGTGTAGGAGTGGATTGTGGTCATGTAGCCGCGCTCGATACCGGCCAGGTCCTGTAGCACCTTGGCCACCGGGGCCAGGCAGTTGGTGGTGCAAGAGGCATTGGACACCACCAGGTCGGCGGCGGTCAGGGTCTCGTGGTTCACCCCGTAGACGATGGTCTTGTCGGCGTTGTCGCAGGGCGCGCTGACCAGGACACGCTTGGCGCCGGCCGCAAGGTGGGCGCTGGCCTTGTCCCTCGAGGTGAAGATGCCGGTGCACTCGAAGGCGATGTCGACGCCCAGGTCGCGGTGCGGCAGCTCGGCCGGGTCGCGCACGGCGGTGACCTTGATCCTGCCACGGCCAACATCGATCGTGTCACCGTCGACCTTCACCTCGCCGGCGAAGCGACCATGGACGCTGTCATAGCGAAACAGGTGGGCGTTGGTCTCAACCGGACCCAGGTCGTTGATCGCGACGACCTCGATGTCGGTGCGGCCATGCTCGACCAGGGAGCGCAGGATATTGCGGCCGATCCGGCCGAATCCGTTGATGGCGACACGCACAGTCATGAATCGGTCTCCGAACCTTCAAGCGGGCTATTTCGTTGCGGTTTTTTAGGTCCGCGAGGGGGAAGTCAACCCTGACCGGGGCGGTTTCGGCGACCGCTCCCTCTGGCGCGCGGATCGAGGGGTTCAGGCGCGGACCACCCGTACCCGGGAGGCGACCTCAAGGGCTCGCTCGCGGGCGGTCTCGACGTCCTCCGCCCGGGCCAGGGCCACACCCATGCGGCGGCGCTCGAAGGCTTCGGGCTTGGCGAACAGGCGCAGGTCCGCGCCCGGCACGGAGAGGGCTTCGGCGACCCCTTCGAAGGCCACGCCCCGGGCTTCCATACCGCCGTAGATCACGGCGCTGGCGCCGGTCTCGCGCAGGCTGGCGTCTACCGGCAGGCCGAGGATGGCCCGGGCGTGCAGGGCGAACTCGCTCTGGGCCTGGGTGGCCAGGGTGACGAGGCCTGTGTCGTGCGGCCGGGGACTGACTTCCGAGAACCAGACCTCGTCGCCCTTCACGAAGAGCTCGACCCCGAAGAGCCCCAGGCCGCCCAGCTCGTCGGTGACCGCCCCGGCGATCCTGCGGGTGCGCTCCAGGGCGAGGTCGGACATGGGCTGGGGCTGCCAGCTTTCGACATAGTCGCCCTTGACCTGGCGGTGGCCGATGGGCGCGCAGAAGTCGGTGCGCACGGTGCCGTCAGCGCCCAGGCTGCGGACCGTCAACTGGGTGATCTCGTAGTCGAAGGCGACCCGGCCCTCGACGATGACCCGGGCCTGCTCCACCCGGCCAGCCTCCAGGGCGTAGCGCCAGGCTTCGGTGATCCCCTCGGGGGCCTCGACAAAGGACTGGCCCTTGCCCGACGAGCTCATCACCGGCTTGACGAAGCAGGGGAAGCCCGTGATCCGGGCCGCGGCATCGGCCAGTTCGGCCTCCGAACTGGCAAAGGCATAGGGCGAGGTCGGTAGGCCCAGGGTCTCGGCAGCCAGGCGTCGGATGCCCTCTCGGTTCATGGTCAGCTGGGCGGCGCGAGCCGTGGGGATGACGGTCGCCAGGCCCTCGGCCTCGATCCGCACCAGTTCATCCGTGGCGATGGCCTCGATCTCCGGCACGATCAGGTGCGGTCGCTCGGCCTCGACCAGGGCCCTCAGGGCCGCGCCGTCGGTCATGGCCAGGACGTGGCTGCGATGGGCGACCTGCATGGCCGGAGCGTCGGCGTAGCGATCCGCGGCGATGACCTCGCAGCCCAGGCGCTGCAGCTCGATCGCCACCTCCTTGCCCAGTTCGCCCGAGCCCAGGAGGAGCACCCGCACGGCGGAGGGCGACAGGGGGGTGCCCAGGCGGGAGGGCGCAGCCATGGCTCAGCCCAGCTTCTGGCGGACGGCGTCGGCCACCGCCCGCGCGGTGATGCCGAAGGCCTCATAGAGGCGCTCGGCCGGGGCCGAGGCGCCGAAGCCCTCCATGCCCACGAAGATACCGTCCGGGCCGATGAAGCGGTCCCAGCCCATGCGCACGCCCGCCTCGACCGCGGCCTTGACCTCGGTCTCGCCGATGACCGCCGCCTTGTAGCGGTCGGTCTGGGCCTCGAAGAGCTCCCAGCAGGGGGTGGAGACCACACGGGTCCCGATCCCTTCGGCCTCGAGCAGGTCGCGGGCCGCCAGGGCCACGGCGACCTCCGTTCCGGAGGCGAACAGGGTGACCCGGGCTGGCGAGCCGGCGGCAGCCAGCTGGTAGGCGCCGTGGGCCGAGAGGTTTTCCCCCGAGGCGGCGGTGCGCACGGCGGGGGTCTTCTGGCGGGACAGGGCCATGACCGAAGAGGTGGTACGGGCCGAGACGGCCAGCTTCCAGCACTCGGCGGTCTCCACGGCGTCGGCCGGGCGGAAGACCAGGAGGTTGGGCATGGCCCGGAGCGAGGCCACATGCTCCACCGGCTGGTGGGTCGGCCCGTCCTCTCCCACCCCGATGGAGTCGTGGGTCATGACGTGGACGACCCTGGCCCCCATCAGGGCGCCCAGGCGGATGGCGGGCCGGGAATAGTCCGAGAAGACCAGGAAGGTGCCCGAGAAGGGGATCACCCCGCCGTGCAGGGCCATGCCGTTCATGGCCGCCGCCATGCCGTGCTCGCGCACGCCCCAGTGGACATAGCGGCCGGCATAGTCCGGGACGTCGAAGGCGGCCGTACCCTTGACGAAGGTATTGTTCGACCCCGTCAGGTCGGCGGAGCCGCCGATCATTTCCGGTATGGCCGGGAACAGGTGGTCCAGGGCCGCGCCGGAGTGCTGGCGGGTGGCTGCAGCGGGCCGGGCCTCCACAGAGGCGGCGATGTGGGCGTCGAGGGCGGCGAAGGCGTCGGCGGGCAGGTCGCCAGCGACGGCGCGCTGGAAGTCCGATCCCTTTGCAGAGCCGGCCAGTCGCGCCTGCCAGGCCTTGCGACCCCGCACGCCCCGGCGGCCCGCCCGGCGCCAGGTCCTGACCAGGTCGTCCGGCAGCTCAAACGGGGGCAGGTCCCAGCCCATGGCCTTGCGGGCCTCGGCGATCTCGGCGTCGAACAGGGTGTAGCCGTGGCTGTGGGGATCGGCCTCCTTGGGGCCCGCGCCCTTGGAGATGCGCGTGCGGCAGGCGATCAGGGTCGGACGATCCTGCTTCACCGCCCAGCGCAGGGCGGCGGCGATCCTGCCGTGGTCATGGCCATCCACGGCCTTCACGGCCCAACCATAGGCCTTGAACCGCGCCAGTTGGTCGCCCGTCTCGGCAATGGTCGCGACGCCGTCGATGGTGGTGTTGTTGTCGTCGAAGAGAACGGTCAGCCGGTTCAGGCCGAAGCGCCCGGCGATGGAGGCGGCCTCATGGCTCACGCCCTCCATCAGGCAGCCGTCCCCGGCGATGACCCAGGTGCGGTGGTCGACGAGG
>JBMOEP010000100.1:0-6792 GCA_049314675.1 Phenylobacterium sp. | reverse complement strand
ACCGAAGACGAACGACTCGTCCGCTGGGGATATCCCTACATCTTCGAGGACTTTCGGTTCCATATGACGTTGACCGGGAGCCTGAGGGATCCGTCTCTCAGCGAACGGGTGCAGGCCGCGCTTTCAGCCTGGTTCCGCGATGAGGCGGGCCGGCATCTGTTTGATGGCGTGGCAATCTTCAAACAGGCAGATCGCTCCAGCCCCTTCGTCATCATCTCCCGGTCCGATTTCGCCTGAGCCCTCCCGGGCGGGGGCAAGGCTAGGTTGGCATCAGGATTCCCAGGAACCTCTCGACAGCGTCCTCAGGGGAGCCATCATTCCAAAGCTCAACGACATCGGGCCCAAAGATCTCGAACGCCATGGCGCGCTCAACTCGCGCCTCGATGTCTTCGGAACTCTCCCGTCCCCGGGCGACAAGTCGCGACCGAAGGACATCGGGAGCCGCCCGGACTGACACGATGACAAGGGCAGGGAAACGGGACCTGGCGTCGTCCAAAACACCGCGGGATACGTTTGCGACAACCGTTGTCCCCTGACTGAGCATCTCCTCAATGGCGACTGGAATACCGTATCCAAGCCCATGAGCCTTCCAGCTGAGGGCATAGGCACCCTGGGATACGCGACGGTCGAAGTCGATTTCCGTGACAGCGACATGGTCTTCCCCCCCCGACTCCGCTGGCCGGGTGATCTCCCTGCGAGGGAACACCACATCGGGACCGGTTCGGGGCTTCGCGCCGTCTATCAGGGTGTCTTTTCCGACCCCAGAAGGGCCGACGACAAGGACCAGCCTCGCGGTTTTAGGCGTGCTTTTCGACAAAGGCGTAAGCATCCAGGGTGCGGAAGTCCTCTAGGGCGCCTGCCAACCGATCGTGTTCCCAGTCCCACCAGGCAAGCTGAAGCAGACCATCCTGTACGGCTTTTGGAAAGCGCTCCCGAAGGGGACGGGCTGGCACACCGGCGACGATTGTGAACGGGGCCACATCTTTCGAGACGACCGCCCCAGCGCCGACCACGGCACCTGTGCCGATGGAGACGCCTGCGAGAAGGGTCGCCCCATGGCCGATCCAGACATCATGGCCGAGGGTCACATGATGGGAACGCCGCCAATCGAAGAACTCATCATCGTCGGTATCCCCGAGATCGTAGGAGATCGCCCTGTAGCTGAAGTGATGCTGGGCAGCCCGCCAGGTTGGGTGATTACCCGGATTGATGCGGACATCCCGCGCAATCGAACAGAACTTTCCGATGGTCGTGAATGTCGCGCTCGAGTCCGTAACGATGTAGCTGTAGGCACCCAGAACGGTCTCGGACAGGCTGGTTCGGGCTCCGACCCTGGACCAGGGCCCAAGAATGCTGTCGTGCACACTCCCCTCAGGATCCACAAACGGCCATGGCCCTTTGGCCTGGGCCAGGGGGTCGGCCAAACCTTGGAAGCGCTCCACATAGACGTCGCCCGGCGAAAGCGCCTGATCGGCCAGCTTGAGTTTGCTCACGCGGCGACT
Source organism: Phenylobacterium sp. (assembly GCA_049314675.1). GTDB lineage: Bacteria > Pseudomonadota > Alphaproteobacteria > Caulobacterales > Caulobacteraceae > Phenylobacterium. The sequence goes on along the minus strand of JBMOEP010000100.1, from coordinate 5,290 downwards.
TCCAGGTCGTTGTGGGATGCGATGGTGACCCCGCCCAGGCGACCAGAATAGATGCGCTCGACTTCCTCTTGAGACAGGCCGGAGGGGCAACCGTCGAAGATAATCCGGCCCTTGGACATGGCCACGATGCGCGAGCAATGGCGCCGTGCGATCTCCAGGCTGTGGAGGCTGACGAGCACCGGAATACCGCGCTCCCTCGTCGCTGTCTTCAGGGCTTCCATCACCGCCTCGGCGTTCATGGGGTCCAGGGATGCGACCGGTTCATCGGCAAGGATGAGTTCGGGGTCCTGCATCAATGCCCGGGCGATGGCCACGCGCTGTTGCTGACCTCCGGAAAGGGTGCCGGCGCGCTGGAGGGCGGCATGAACCATGTCCAGGGCTTCCAGTTCGCGGATCGCTCGGGCCCGGTCGGTCGCCGGGAAGTGCTTCACCAGGGAAGTCGCCAGAGGCCGCTCCGCCACCACGCCAATCAGGACGTTGGTGATGACATCCAGGCGAGGGGCCAGGTTGAACTGCTGAAAGATCATCGCGCAACGGCGACGCCAACGACGAAGGTCTCGCCCCTTCAGGTCGTAGATGGGCAGGCCGTCCCAGGACACAGTGCCGGAGGTCGCCGGGGTCAGCCTGTTGATCAGCCGAAGCAGGGTTGATTTCCCCGAGCCTGACCGACCGATGACGCCGACGATCTCGCCCCTGTCGATCCGAAGCGAGACGTTGTTCACGGCAACGGTTTCGCCGAATGTCTTTGTAAGAGCGGTCAGTTCCAGCACGCGATGACCTCCGGACAGCCAAAGGGAAGGCTAACCCGGCCCGGTGAACTTCAGGTGACGATAGGGGAGCCATCCGGACGACCAATCGCGGATTTGTGCTGACGGTGTTATCTCAGGGTGCGTCTCAGCCAGCCAGAAGCCGTGTCGAGCAGGCTGACGGCCACTATGTAAAGCAGGATGATGAAGGCCACCTGATCGAAGGCAAAAACCCGGATCCGCTCTTCAAGCTCAAAACCGATCCCGCCGGCACCAACGATCCCCAGTACCGCTGCATTCCGGAAATTGCTTTCCAGGAAATACAGGCACTGGCTGGCCATGATCGGAGCCATTTGGGGCGCGAGGCCAAACCGCAGCTCGAGTAGGGGAGAAACCCCGGCCGCACGCGTGCCTTCGACGGGACCGGGGTCGCCATTCTCCAATGCTTCCGCGAACAATTTGGAAAGGCTCGGAATGTCAGCGGCGGCAAGCGCCAGTACCCCGCCGAACGGACCGAGGCCGAAGGCGGCGACAAAGATCAGGGCCCACACCAGGGCGGGAACGCCCCGGAAGATGTCCAAGCCGCGGCGGTAGATGAAGTGGAAGACGGGGTTTCTGACGACGTTCTTCGCGCCGATGATGCCAAGCGGAATGGCCGCGAGCACTCCGAGGCATGTGCCGGCAAGGGCCATGGCCAGGGTTTCGATCAGCGCAGCGAATATCCGGGAAAAATCGCCGCCGTCGCTTGGAGGGACCATGGCTGCGAGGAACTGCCCGAGCTTACCAAAGCCGGCCGCCATCCCTTTGGGCGAGAGACCCAGATCCATCATCATCGCGACAACCGCGGCTAGGCCCAGCGCGGTCCAAAGGATGCCCCGGACCAGACCCCAGTTCCCGGTCACCGGCCTTGTCTGGGCGGACATGACGCTCATGGCTCTCTGTCCTGCGAGAGTATGAGGCGATGGCGGATGGCTTCGGAGGTCAGGTCGATGACAAAGATCACCGCCACCAGGAGGAGCAGGATCGCAAGGTAGGTGCTGAACTCTGTGTAGGTGATCGCTCGCTGAAGTTCGAGGCCGATGCCGCCGGCTCCCACGATCCCAAGAGCCCCGGCCGCCGCGACGTTGCCCTCCAGTCGCAGCAGGCTGTAGGAGGCGTAGTTGGGCAATACCTGCGGGATGAGTCCAAAGCGTATCCGGGTCAGCAGGCCAGCGCCCGCCGCATCCAACGCCTCAAGTTGCCGCGGATCGACCTCTTCATTGATCTCCGCGAAAAGCTTGCCCAGACTGCCAACCGTGCTGACGGTAAGGGCGATAACCCCCGCTGTAGGACCCGCTCCGAAGGCAGCAACCAGTATCAGGGCGAGCACGAGGTCCGGGAGTGTCCGGATCACTTCCAGCGCCCTGCGGACGACAAACCTGACAGGTGCCCAGGGCATGAGGTTCCGCGCGCAAAGGAATGAGGCCAGAGTCGCGCCTATGGCACCAAACACCGTGGCCAGAGCGGCCATCTCCAGGGTTTCGCGTATCGCATCCAGCCACCTGGGCAGGTCGTAGAACCAGGCGCTCAGGGAACCTGGCGTCTCCGTCCCCCGGAAGAGAACCTCGCCCCTGAGGTCCGGGACCAGGCGCGTGAGAAAATCAAGAATCCTGCGGGCAGGATCCCCGCCTATATCCGCCGTGAAGAACTGACTTTGATGGAAGGCCGCGGCAAGCAGAAGGCTGGCGATGAGTAGGCCGGCGCTACTCTTCAGCCACTGCCTGCGAAGTTGCTGTCGCCGGGCGACTTCGAAGTTCGCTATGGCGTCGTCTGGGCTCACCTTGAAGGCGCGGCCATTGCGTGCGACAGGGCTTCGGCTTCAGTCGGATCAAAACTTCCCGCCCCTGGTTTCAATGTCGAGGCGGCTGCGAAGGCCTCGGGAGCCTCGAGGTGCATAGCGACATAGATCCCCACGAGCCGGTACCGGGTCTGGTCCGGCATATCCCGCCGTACAACCAGCGCCGTCTTCGCCCGGGGCCGTCCCCGCCAGACGATTTTCAGGTCGCTGCATGGCTTTGCGGTTGGCGTATCCCCGCGGCAGGTCCTCTCCCAGGCGTCCCCGTTGAGAACCAGTACATCGGCGTTGCGGGAACGTAAGAGCTGTGCCGCCGCGGCGGCGCTTCCGGCCTTGATTTCGCTTGAAAAGAAACCCTTTCCCGCCCCCTGGTCAGACAGCGCTGCGCGAGGGCCGGTGAAGTCGTAGGATGCGGAGCCCGCAAATGCGGCTCTGCGCCCCTTCAGGTCCGCAAGGGACGTGATCCCGGATGCTGCCGCGACTGCGACGACAACCGGGACCCGGCCAGGCTCGCCTTTTGGGGTCACGGTCAGGATGGCGCGGACCTTATCCGCGGCGATCGCGTAGGAGCCTGGGTCAAGTTCCGCCATATCCACACTGCCGCCGGCCAGGGCTGCGGCGGCGGAGCGCCTGTCCGCGAGCGGGCAGTCAAGAACCTGAACACCGAGACGCGCGGACAGCAGTTTGTGAAGGCTCATCAGGCCTGGTGGCGCGCCGGCAGGCAGGGGGCGGCAGGCACCCCCGGCTCCTATGCTCGCCAGGCGGAAGGGGTCCGCATGGACTGCGGTGGGAACCAGGAGGAAAATCGCCGCAATGACCGAGAGTCCTCTCATTTTCCTTCTCCCGGCCGGCCGCCTCTGCGGCGTTCGGCCGCGTCTGCATTGCGCAGGCGAATGATCTCGGAATAGTAGCTGCGATCGACCGCCATGAAGGAAGACCCCTCCGGCTGCCCGATTCCAGACCAGAGGTCGGGTTCGTCATAGGCCATGGAGGCCATGGCCCCGCGCAGAAGGTCGAGGTCCCCCTGCGGGCGGTCCGTCCGAACCACGATGGAGGTGTCCGGAATTGGTCCCAGTACCCAGAGAATCCTGAAGTCCTTGATGTTCACCAGACCGCGGGCGGCCATGGTGTAGATCGACCCCGTGGTGAAACCATGCTCGGGATCGCCACCGGCCACCTGCACAAAGGTGGCGTCAAACTGCCCGTTCGCCAGGGCCATCACGGACTGTGTATGGCCTCCGGCAAATGTGGTTTTCGAGAAGAAGCTCTCAGGATCAATGCCAGCTTCCCTCATCTTCGCTCTGGGGAATAGGTAGCCAGAGGTCGAATTGAAGTCGACATATCCCAGGGTCTTACCCCGCAGATCCTGCAGCTTCCGGTAGGGGCTATCCGCGCGGACGATGAGCGCCGAGTAGTATCCCGTTCCGCCATCGGCATGGCGAACGGTTAGAATCGGGGCGATCTTGTCTCCAACCTGGGCATCCGCATTCGCGTAGGCGGCGCCGGCCAGGGTGGCGACATCGACCTGCCCGGAGGCGAGGGCCTGAATGACCCCGTTGTAGTCGGAGGCCTCGAACAGCTTCACCGGGCGGCCGGTCACCTTTGCAAGGTAGCTCTGGTAACCATCGCGCCGCTTCACCAGGGCGGGATCATTGTTTGAACCTTGAATGGAGAGGCGAAGCTCACGGTCCGCGGTTTCCGGCGCGCGGCCACAGGCCGACAGCGCTGCGACAAGGCCCCCCATAAAGAGCAGGCAAACCAGACGTCGCATCCTGAGGGTCACCGATTACAGCCGTTGCGTGAACGAGATCCGGAGCGTCTACGTGGCCTAGCCTGATGTCGCGGATATGACGAAGGCCGGCACGCAGGCTCAACCTATTCAGGATTTGTGGGACTCAGGCGGCTTGTCCCTGCCCAGAATCCTCAGGCTCTGCACCTCGGTACCTGGGCGCAAACCGGAGGTCACTCCAGGTACAGCTTCCGGAGCCGGGCCATTTCCGCGGGGCCGACCCCGGCCTCAGCCTGAAGATAGGCGTCGATGGAACCCCAGCGCCGATCGATTTCGTCCAAGGCAAAGGTCAGGTAGCTTTGGCCAGAGGCATCCTTCAGGGGCTGCGGCTGCAGGTATTTCGGATCCTTCTGGTACTGGGCGTAGATCGCAGCACCTGGATTGGCGGCGATAAGCTCAGGCGTCAGTTTCGGCATCTCGTATTCGGGGCGCCGGTAGGTGGTGGAGAGGTGGTAGTCCGCAAGAACGGTCTCCATAGGCACCCCGAGTGCGCGCAGGATCAGCGCGGTCGCAAATCCGGTCCGATCCTGCCCAGCTGAACAGTTGTAGACCACAGGGCCGTCATGCCGCAGCAGGCTGGCGAAGAGAACGCGGACCTGAGGCGCCAGCAATTCGGGGAAACCTCGATACACAGCTTCCATGGCCGGGATGCCGGGTTTCCCGCCGAGTGACAGGGCACTCATCGAGTAGCCCACCGCCGAGTAGGGGACACCCTCGATCCGGGTCGGAGCCAGGACCCGCTCGTCGCTCGACCTGAGGTCGACCATTTCGGCGAGCTTCAGGTTCCGGATCCTCTCCATGTCCTGATCGGTGAGCGTGGGCGTGGCGCCGGACCGATAGATCTGTCCCCAGCGGACGGTCCTTCCATCCGCAGTTGAGTACCCTCCGATGTCGCGGAAGTTGGAGCCCTGGGTCAGCGGA
>JBMOEP010000099.1:0-6792 GCA_049314675.1 Phenylobacterium sp. | reverse complement strand
ATGATGGCCGGCGATCACTGACCGGCGGCGAGGGCGTCCAGTCGGGCGAGGTGGGGCCGGCGCTCGGCCTCTGACCAGAAGGCGCCTTCCAGGCTGTTCCGGGCCAGGGTGACGAGGTGGTCTCGCTCCAGCCCCACCGCCCGGGCGGTCTGCACCCAGTTGTCCAGGAGATAGCCACCGAAATAGGCCGGATCGTCGGAATTCACGGTGGCCTTCAGGCCCAGTTGTAGCATCCGCTTCAAGGGGTGCATCTCCAGCGAGGGGACCCCGCAGAGCTTGAGGTTCGACAAGGGGCAAACAGTCAGCACCCGGCCTTCCCGCACCAGCCGGGCGGTCAGGGCCTCATCCTCCAGCGCCCGGTTGCCATGGTCGATCCGGTCCACGTGGAGCAGGTCCAGGGCCTCGGCCACGTAGGTGGGAGGCCCCTCCTCGCCGGCGTGGGCGACCCGCTTCAGGCCCCGCTCGCCGGCCGCGCGGAAGACCGCCTGGAAGCCGGACGGAGGAAAGCCCGCCTCGGACGAGTCCAGGCCGACGCCCAGCAGCCTGTCCAGCCAGGGCTCGGCGGCCTTGAGGGTCTCCAGGGCCGCCGATTCCGGCAGGTGACGCAGGAAACAGAGGATCAGGCCGGTCGACAGGCCCAACTCCGCCTCGGCCGTCGCCATGCCGGACAGCAGGCCCTCAATGGCGACACGGAAGGGCAGGCCCCGGTCCGTATGGGTCTGGGGATCGAAGAAGATCTCGCACCGGACGGCACCGTCCGCCGCAGCCCGGCGGAAATAGGCCAGGGCCAGGTCGTGGAAATCCGCCTCGGTCAGGAGGACCGCTGCGCCCTGGTAATAGATATCCAGGAAGTCCTGCAGGCGGCTGAAGCTGTAGGCGGCGCGGACTGCCTCGACGCTGGCGAAGGGCAGGGCGACCCGGTTCCGGCGAGCCAGATCGAACATCATCTCAGGCTCGAGGGAGCCTTCGACATGCATATGAAGCTCGGCCTTCGGCAGGCGACGGATGAAGTCGGTCAGGGCGTCCATGCCGGCAGGACAGCGCGCGCCGGGCGCCGCCGTCAAGTCGAAGTGGCAGCCGGCTTGACGCCTCGGTCGGCTTGCCCGAGTCTTGGATTTGGAGGACCGCCGCCATTTCTATTCCCGCCATCCTGACCGGCCTGATCCCCTCGGGGATCGCCGTCCTTGTCCTGGTCGGACTTGCGGCCCTGGCCCGCCTGGCCCGTCCGACCCCGCCCCTGGACGAGGTGGTGGTGAGGAGCCTGCTGGGAGAGGACTTCCCCGAGGCGCAGATCGATCGGATCTGGCTGGCTGGCGACGGCTCTGCAGCCCTGGCTCGTTCCGGCGCCCGGGCCCTCTACCTGTTTCGCCTCGGTGACGCCTGGGTGGCCCGGGACCTCGCCTGGACCGACGCCGCTGCGGCACCGGTCCGGGACGGCCGCCTGCACCTGCGCCTGGCTGGCGTCAGCCCTCGACTTGCCCGTCCCGTCCTGGCGGGATGGCCCCCGGAGACTGCCTGATGCTGGAAGCCCCCTTCGACCCGATCAAGCTGGCCGTCCCCTTCTTCATTCTCGCCATCCTGCTGGAGATCGGCCTGGGGCGCCTGCGCCTGGCCAAGGCCGAATACGAGGCCCGGGACACCCTGGCCTCCCTGGCCATGGGGCTTTTGCGCGGCGTGCCCGCCCTCCTGACCGCCGGCCTGGTCTTCGCGGCGACGGTCTGGGCCTGGGAGCACCGGGTCTTCACTGTGCCCTTCACCGCCTGGTGGGGCTGGGTGGCGATCTTCTTCCTCGAGGACCTGACCTATTACGCCTTCCACCGGCTGAGCCATGAGAGGCGGCTCTGGTGGGCGGCCCACGTGAACCACCACTCCTCCCAGCACTACAACCTGTCCACGGCCCTGAGGCAGACCTGGACAGGAAGCCTTGTGGGCACCTGGATCCTCTGGCTGCCCCTGGCCTTCCTCGGCTTCTCGCCAGCGCAGATCTTCATCCAGCAGGGGATCAGCCTCGTCTACCAGTTCTGGATTCACACCGAGGCTGTGGGGCGCATGCCCGCCTGGTTCGAGGCGGTGTTCAACACGCCCTCCCACCACCGGGTGCATCATGCCCGTAACCCCCGGTACCTCGACCGAAACTACGCCGGCATCCTGATCATCTGGGACAAGCTGTTCGGCACCTTCGAGGCCGAGCTGGACGCAGAAAAGCCCCGCTATGGCCTGATCCGGAACCTGGGCAGCTTCAACATCCTGACCGTGGCCTTCCACGAGTGGATCGACATCGCCCGCGACCTGGCCTCAGCCCGCTCCCTGCGGGAGGTTGGCGGCTACCTCTTCGGCCCTCCGGGCTGGAGCCCCGACGGCAGCCGGGACACCAGCAAGAGCCTTCGGGCTCGCTGGGCCGCCCGCCAGGCCGCCGCCTCCACCCCCGCCGAGTAGACTAGAGCCGCACCAGCATCTTACCGGCATTGCGGCCCTCGAACAGGCCGATCAGGGCCTCGGGCGCGCGCTCGAAACCCTCAAGCACGGTCTCCTGGTAGCGCATCTGGCCGGACTTCAGCCAGCCGGTCATGTCGGACTGGAACTGCTCCTGGAGGTGCGGGAAGTCGGAGGCCACGAAGCCCTCCATCCGAATCCGCGCGTAGATCAGGACCGACAGGTTCCGGACGCCCTCGCGGTCGCCATTGTAGGTCGAGATCATGCCGCAGACGGCGATCCGGCCGCGCAGGTTCATGCAGGCGAGGGCGGCGTCGAGATGCGCCCCACCGACATTCTCGAAATAGACGTCGATCCCCTTGGGCGCGGCGGCCTTCAGGGCGGTGCGCAGGTTCTCGGACCGGTAGTTGATGGCGGCGTCGAGGCCGGCCTCGTCGAGGAGCCAGCGCTTCTTTTCGTCCGATCCTGTGGAGCCAATGACGTAGCAGCCCTTGATCTTCGCGATCTGGGCGACGACGGAGCCCACGGCCCCCGCTGCGGTGGACACGAAGACCTGCTCGCCGTCCTTCAGGGCACCGGTCTCTAGGAGGCCGCCATAGGCGGTGATCCCGGTGCCGCCCAGGGCGTGCATGTAGACGCTGAGGGGCAGGTCCGGGTCCGGGGTGAGGACGGAAACGCCCCGACCGTCGCTGTTGAAGCGCTCGGAGAAGCCCTGGCCATGCCGGACGATGTCGCCTTCGCGGAACTTCGCGTTACGCGACTGGACGACCCGCCCGATTCCGCCGCCGGCCATGGCCTCGCCCAGCTTCTGGTCGGCGTCCAGGCGCGGCCGCATGTAGGGGTCGACCGAGAGGATCAGGCCCTCGACCTGGATCTCCCCCTCGCCGGCGTCGGGAAGCTGGGCCTCGACGACAGCGAAATCCTCGGGAACGGGAACCCCTTTGGGGCGGCGGACAAGATGCACCTGGCGGGCGATGGTCATGGACGTTTCCTCCGTTTGGAACCTCGATAGGCGAGCGGCGGCCCGGGGCCAAGCGCGAACCGGATCAGTCCGCCAATGGCCCGTCGATCCGGCGCAGGAATCGTAGCTGGCCCCCGGCCAGGACCTCGATCTCGAACCAGGCGCTCTCGCCCTCGAAGTCGGGGACGTCGGCAGGGTCCACGAACCGGTGGGGTCGGTCCCGGCTGGCTGCCCGGATCATGCCGTAGAGCAGGCGCCCATCCAGGTCATGGCGGCGGTGCAGCAGGCGTCGGATACGGCGCACGTCTTCCTCCCAAAGGGGGAAGAACAAAAACAGAACATAGGCGCCAACGCCAGAGGCGTGTCAGTCCCGCAGGAGCGGCAGGGACAGGCCCGAGACCGGTCGGGCGGCGAGAACTTCCCGGCGGAACCGGAAGAGCTCGGCCGGCCGCCCGCCCGTGTCCTGGTCCAGGCGGCCCAGGCCCTCCACCAGGCCGGACCTTTCAAGGGCTCGCCGGAAGTTCTGCTTGTGGAGGGGCACTCCCGCCACCCCTTCCACCGCTTTCTGGAGGGCCGAGAGGGTGAAGGCCTCCGGCATCATCTCGAAGATGACCGGGCGGTATTTGAGCTTACCCCTCAGGCGGGAGAGGGCGGTCGCCAGGATTCGGCGGTGATCGGAGATCATTGGCTCTCCGAGGAACAGGCCGAGGCGGGCGACGTCCGGCAGGGGTGCCTCGCCTCGGTCGCGCGAGGCCTCGGGCGCCAGGCCGGCCTCGTACAGCAGTTCATATCGCTCAAGCGCCCGTTCCTCGTTCCAGGGGGCCCCGTCGAGGGCGAAGAGCAGTCGGGCCCTCGAAAGTCGCGCGGCTGAGCCGCCAGCCCACCGCCGCAGCACTGGCTCGATCCCCTCCAGAGCGCCCGGCCGCCCCTCCCGCCAGTCTTCCCAGGGAAAGAAGCTCGTGAAGGCCGACCAGGCAGCACCCTTCTGGGCGGTGGTCTCCATCCTTGCGGTGAGACCGAGATACCCCACGGAAATCACCCGGCCAGCCTCGGAGCCGTCCACTGCGGCCAGAGGCGCATCGCGCCCCTTGTCGCCGAAGGTGTAGAGCTGTTCGACATAGCCGGGATCAAAGCCTGTCTGGGCCGAGACGAAGGCCCGCAGGGCCAGCTCGAAGGTCCGGTCGGCCCCGGGGTCAAAGGGGCCGAAGGGAAGGGCGGCTGGCACCTCCGGCGTCCTGACAGTCAGGACCCTGGCCTCGCCTTCGGAGACGGCGGCGACCACTGCCGACAGGCCGATGACGATCCGCTGCGGGGTCACCCTGTTCCGCCCTCGGGATCCGTCCTCAGGGCAGCCGATGCGAAGCCGGCCGCCTCCGACAGGAGGTGGAAGCGCCGGACATAATCCCTCTGCGCAGGGCCGGGGGCCAGGGGATCGATCTCGACGTGATAGCCGTTGGGCGGGGCGCCGAAGAGGGCGAGGGACTCCTCGCGCCCGAACCCGGCCAGCTGGACAGCCTCGAAGTAGGCGCAGGCCCGGTCCGCGGCCTTGATGAGCTGGCGGATGTCGGCAGGCGTCCGGGCGGGCAGGCCGAAGCGGATATGGATCGCCTGCTCCAGCCGATGCTCGAAGGCCTTGTAGTCGTAGCCGAGGGCGGCCTTGAACGGGCTGATCATGTCCCCGATGACATATTCCGAGGCGTCGTGAAGCAGGGCCGCGAGGCGCCAGCGGGGGTCGAGGTCGGGTCTCAGGTGAGCGCAGATCTCCTCGACCACCAGGGAATGCTGGGCCACGGAAAAGGCGTGCTCGCCGGTGGTCTGCCCGTTCCAGCGCGCCACCCGGGCGAGGCCGTGAGCGATGTCCTCGATCTCGATATCGAGGGGGGAGGGGTCCAGAAGGTCCAGGCGCCGGCCGGACAGCATGCGTTGCCAGGCCCGCGGAGGACTTGGGGCGGCGCGCTTCACTTCAGGTCTCCGCGGACGGACATGGCCGACAGGTGCACCGGGCCTTGAGAAAGATCAATGACGGTGCGCAGGCTGTCAGCCTAGGGTCCACAGGAACCAGGGAGAAACCGCATGAGCTGGGCGAGGGTCATGGTGCCGCTGGCTGGCACAGCAGGCGACGCCGCCGTCCTGTCTGCCGCCGTGCGCGCGGCGGCCCCCTTCGACGCGGAGGTATCGGCCGTCTTCGCCCCTGCGGATGTCGCCGACATCATGCCCTGGCTTGGAGAGGGCTATCTGGGCGGGGTTCAGACCACGGCGATCGAGACCCTCCGCCAGGCGGCGGCGACCGGAGAGGCCCGCTCCCGCGCGGCCTTCGAGGCGTGCGACTACGCCAAGAAGACTTTTGTCCCCCTGCAGAGCCCGGTCTGGGCAGCCCTGTCCGCCGAGGCCCGCCTCTCCGACCTGGTGGTCTTCGGGGATGACCCGGCGCGGGGTCGGGGCCCCCTGGCCGAGTGTTTCCAGCAGATCGTCGCCGATGAGCAGAGGCCCGTCCTGATCGCCCGCGAGGGCTTCGAGGCCGCCGGCGTCGTCGCCGTCGCCTGGGATGGCGGCAAGGAGGCGAGCCGGGCCGCCCGACTGGCCCTGCCTCTCCTTGAAAAGGCCGCCCGGGTGGTTCTCCTCGCAGCCCCAAAGGCGAGTTCCCGCCATTTCGAACCCGAGCGCCTCAAGGCCTATTACGCGGCACGGGGCGTACAGGCGGATATCGAGATCCTTGGTGAAAAGGGCGAGGCGGGAGGCCTCCTCCTGAACGCCGTCCAACGGGTTGGCGCCAACCTCCTGGTGGCGGGTGCCTTCGGCCATCCCCGGCTCCAGGAGTTCATCTTCGGCGGGACCACCCGCACCCTGCTGGCGGCCCAGCAGCCGTCGCTCTTTCTTTCCCACTAGAGGTCAAACCTTCATGTCCCTGTCGCGCATTGTCATGCGGCTTGCCCGCAATCCAGGCTCAGAGGTCGGCGGCGACGACCGCCGGGGCTACACCCTCACCGCCCCGCTCACCGCGACGGGCCTGCTGGACGCCGAGGCCTACGCCAACGCAAGGGAGTCCTGCTCCGTCCGCCGTTTCGCACCGGACGAGGACGCCGTGACCGGTCGCCTGGCCCGGCGTGGCCAGAACTGGTTCTTCGATTACGACAGCCAATCCAGCGACGATGATGAACCCGTGCACCGGCTCGGGGATCACCACTTCGTCGTCGGCGAGTACGTCACCGTGACAGACGAAGAGGGTCAGCCCCTGACCTACAGGATCACCGAAGTCCAGGCGGTCTGACCCCCGGCGCTTCCCCGCAAACGCAGACTCCCCGGCCGTGAGGCCGGGGCGTCGTCGTTCAGGATCGTCTGTTGAGCCTACTGGCCGGGACGCGGCGGGCCGCCCTCGCGACGGGCGAGGAAGGCCAGGC